>CAYOKF010000177.1:0-3786 GCA_964404475.1 uncultured Dehalococcoidaceae bacterium
CCGAGATAGACGATGTTATCGATATCGCCGGCGCGGCCATGCCCGATATGACGAGCATGCTCGGGATGATGCTGCCAATCATGATGCTGGGCATGGTAATGCCGATGGTCACAGAAGGGATGGAGGAATAGTGACAAAGACGTATCTGGAACCGGTTGAAGTCGAAAAGCTGGAAGATGCATCCGAGTACCTGCGGGACAGGTTGCTGGTAAGGCTTCTTTTCCGGACGGGCTGCCGCATATCCGAAGCACTGGGCATCTCCGTTGATGACATCGATTTCAATCGGGGCATTGTGACCATTCAGCACCTTAAGGCAAGGGTCAGGCTCTCCTGTCCCGAATGTCATACCCGGCTGAGCAGGACAGCCAGTTTCTGCCCTGGCTGCGGTCAGAAAGTAGAAAAAGCTGTGGCTGAGGAAAAAGAGCACCGGCGCCAGAGGACTCTGCCCTTGGACAGGGATACCTTGACCATGATGAAGGAATACATCGACCGCGGCGGATCGGTATCCCGGAACGGAAGCAAATTGCTGTTCGGAATCAGGCGCCGGCAGGCCAGCCAGATAGTATCTGAGCTGGCGGTGAAAGTCGGTATCGAAGACCTGGCAAACCCGGAGACGGGTAAGATACACGGCGTGAGTCCCCACCGGCTGCGGGACGCCTTCGCCATCATGGCGGTAAAGAAAAACGATACTGGTGATGGAATCAGGCTTCTCCACGAGCATCTGGGTCACCAGAGCATCGTTACCACCATGAAGTACCGGAAGGTCGCCGGTGAGGAGCACAGGGAATGGTATGAAAACCTCTGGGAAGGAGGCAAAGAAGATGGGCAAGTACGCCAGTCACAATGAGTTCGCGGGTAATGCACCGCCGAGCTGGAGAGACGAAACAACCGGCGATGTTTTTCTCAAGGGTATGTCTCGAATCGCACCGCCAGGCATGCAACCGAAGTCCTCACGAGCAAACCGGTTCGAAGAAAGGACAGACAGGGGTGCTTCCACGAGGTGGCATCACAACTACGACATTGCCATGTTCGGGGGTACCGATATACCTTTACCCAGCTCGGAGACAAAGCAGATGACTCTGGAGGAACTATACAGAATTAAGGAGAAGTAGCTGACATGCCGGGACAGACAATCGTAACTATAGGAGACAAGCAGTGGCAATGTACCGTGGCGAATACGCCGCAAGAGCTGGTAACTGGTCTGAGTGGGGTAGAGAGCATTCCACCTCGTACCGGTATGCTCTTCGATATGGGCTGGGGCTATCCTGTTATTGATATTTACACCGACGAGATGCTCTTTCCCCTGGACCTCATTTTCATCAACAGTGCCTACGGCGTTATAGAGGTGCTACGTGATGTTCACCCCGGAGATGAGGCTATTTTTCAGGGAGAGCCGGGCGCCACGTTTTTCCTCGAGGTCAATGCCAGTGAAGCAGAAGGGATTGAGGTTGGTGATGGAGTACTCTTCCGGCCAGGCGAGGAGGTATCGGTATCACCATCCTGGATGACGGGACTAATCGGTCTTATCGGTTTTGTGGCAATGGGTTTCTTCATGGTGATTATTAGCCGGGATATCGTCAAGGAAGCATTCGAAGAACCGGAAGAAAAACCGGTACTGCTGCCTGAAACACATTCCGGTACCTGCTACGCCGATGCTTGGAGGTTCGTAATCAGGGAAGGTGAAGGGGAACTGATACATGGCACGGTTTACAGCGGAAACCGGCGGATCGGGCATGCTTGGGTAGAGACGGCAACCGGCTGGATATGGGAGCCGGAGACCGGTAAATATTTCACCGATCTTGGTTTTAGGGCTACTTTTGCGCCTATTATCGAGAGCCAGTACACAGCCGAAGAAGCTGCCATCATGGCGGCACGTACAAAGCATCTTGGTCCATGGACGGAGCAGGAAAGACGGCGCTATCTGGAAGGCAAATCTCCTTCCGTAATTTCCGAACGCAGGCGGAAGCCTCGACTTAAAGGAGAACTTGATTTTCTGCCGGATAGTCCGGAATTCCTGGCCTACACCATCGATGATATCGGATACCGGGAGAAGATTGACAGCGCCTTCCTGAGCGCTATTGCCCGGGCAAGGGGAGGCTATTGATGATAACCCGGGCAGCTCCACCCCAGGTGCTGACGATGGATGAATATCGCTCCACATGGGAGCCACAAGGCTGGCAGCTTATCATAATCGGCCCGACCTCCACCTGGCGACAGGACTGGGGAGAGTGGGAAGCGATACGGGATATTGTACAGAATGCCCTGGACGAGTGTGAGTACTACACCTGGGGCTATGATGACGGAGGTTTCTATATCCGCGACGTAGGCAAAGGTGTTGCTGTCGCCGATTTCCTACTCGGTCCGCCCAAGCTGAAGCCCGACTATGCCAGGGGTAAGTTTGGCGAAGGGATGAAGATAGCCGCTCTGGCACTGATACGCATGGGATACCCTGTCCGTGTCGAGACGGTGGGAAGAGAGCTCTGGATTATCTTCTTGGAGCAAAAGATAAACGGCCATGCCGAAACCCTGGCGGCTCTCTGGAGACCCAGCGAGCGCCGGCTCGGCACCGTCTTCCATGTTGTCGGATACCGCGGCTCCGCCCTCGAGGACAGGTTTGCGGTAAACCTGCCGAGAAGCTCCATAATCGCCGAGGGCCCAAGCAAACTACATAAACCTATCCGGCGTTTCAATCAGCTCATCCAGCATGAATTTGAAGTAGCTCAACCATCTGGCTGGTATGAAAAGGGTGCCGGGGCGTCTCGAATATTCGCCCGCGACATCTACATGAGAGATATCAGCAGCCCTTACAGCTACAACCTGTGGTCGTTTGATATGGCTCCTGATCGTCATGCTCCCAAAGATGAAGACCACATGTGGGCTGATATCGGGCGATTGTGGTCCTGTGTTACCAAAGTAGAGCACCTGCAGGTCTACCTCCAGATGGTAAAGAGCCCGCCGTTGCTGGAAACTGACGAGAGCTATGGTGTGAGTATGGGTTCCTGGGACATGGGCATCGAGCCGGTTACGCAGAAGGAATACGCCGAATTTGTCCGTGAGAACGCCTCCGTATGGCAGGAAGCGTGGCAGCAGGTCATGGGCGATAACGCCATAATCCGTACCGATGAGAAGTGGGACGGCCTGGTCAAGCACCTTGGCTATAAGTCGGTCTCGATGCAGCATTCGGTCAGGGATACCCTTTCCCGGGCAATTACAACAGATAGAGAGCTGGTCAGGGCTTCTCAGGAGCGGCTAAGAGAAGTGGAGATTGTCCCCGATGACCGTCTGTACCCGGTACCGCTTACCCACTTGAAACTGGCCAGGGAAATAACAAAAAGAGTATTCCCTTATTCGCCACCGGCTGATGTATATGCCGCCAATATTCCACCTGCCAGCGACCGCACAAGAACCGCCGGCCTGTACAGCACGGCAACAAGTGATGTCTACATTGCCATGGAGCAGATGCCCCGGTGCCGAAAGGTTATTGATACCCTGGTACATGAGCTGGCGCATCACCGTCAGTATCGCCGTACCGGTGAGGCCGATGACCTGACACCCATTCACATGGAGGCAATGCAGGCGATAGCCGCTGATGTGGTGAAGATTACGGCTCTGAGCGAGCTCGACTACCTGTTCAAGGAGGTGACATGGTGATATACCGTCCACTTCAAGACGAAAATCGTAGTGGAGATTGGTAGCATCATGCCTTTGGATTACAAAGATCGGATTACTTTTCTTTACAATTTTGCCTGAACTCATTTAACAATTCCTTAAATATAACTAAAAATG
>CAYOKF010000178.1:0-3748 GCA_964404475.1 uncultured Dehalococcoidaceae bacterium
TATAAAGAAGAACAGAAAGGGATAGCCCCAGGCAAAACCAGCCAGGGCACCTCCAATCAAGGGGTAAATCACGTATCCCAGATACATGGCGGTAGTGTTTGCCCCCATAGCCTCGGCTCGTTTTTGTCCTGAGAAGGTATCACCGATGATAGCGCCGCTAACGCTCATGATTGGCGCACTCACTATCCCGTGGAGTGTCCGCAGGATGAGAAGGGTGTTAAGGTCAGGGGCAAAAGCGCAGCTTCCTCCCAGTATGCCGTAAAGGATGAGGGCAGGCACTAGCAGCTTCTTTCTGCCCAGCCGGTCAGCCATAATCCCGGCCAGCGGCGTAAAGACAAAACCGGGGAAGGTATAAACGGTGATAAGCATGCCTACCGCTTGTTCGGTTATACCCAGTGTCTCCACTATCTTGGGGAAAGCAGGAGTAATGGTGGCTACTGAGGTCATGGCAATCATGCTGGCGCCACAGACGATCAGGAAAATCCGGTTGCGGTAGACCTTGGTTTCTGTTGACATGGTTCAGCCCAGATTATAGCCCCTTTAAGGTTAAAGTGCAAAATTGTGTTATGATGTTCAACCCCTGGATTGCGTGCCGTTAATTTATGGCTTTAGGGTATTGACAATTTTTAAATAAAAGGCTACACTAAACGGCTAGTGCGTGATTAGCCTTACCCAAACCATAGAAGTCATATATTATCGTGGGAGTGGGAATGTCCTTAAAAGTCACCGCACTGAGAAGTGAAAAGGTGTTGGTGATACTCCGTTAAGTTGCAGTTAATGGCTGCGAATAAAAAGTTCAGGAGGTTTGATAATGGCAAAAGACACAGCAGACAATCACTATGAGGAGAAGTTTGAGTTCCCCCTGTGGAAGCTCATCAAGCAGCGCGCCGAGGAAAAGGACATCAGTTATGTCCAGGCTTCCGGCGAGGTGCTTCCCGAGTACGAAAAGGGCATCAGGTACCGGGATGAGGCTTTTGAAAGCGCGGAAATAGGGAAACGGCAGAAGGAACTCGCCGAGCTAGCCGAACGCGAACGGAAGGCAGCGGGATAAGGAGGCTAGAATGGCTTTAGAACGGATTGCGGACAGGATTGTTGAGACAGATGTTCTGGTAGTCGGAGGAGGAATCGCCGGCTGCCCCGCAGCCGCCAAGGCGGCAGAAAACGGCTTGAAGGTTACACTGGCGGAGAAATCGAAACTTGACCGGAGTGGTAGCGCGGCACAGGGCATTGACGGTTACATGGGGCCCTTTGCGCGTGGTATAACGCCGAAGGATTTTCAAAAAATATTGGATGATCTTGGGGCGAGAGCTTTCTTCGGGGGGGTGCCCTATGCGGACCCGACCATGCTGTACAAGATCTGGGCTAACTGGGAGTGGACGGTAGAGGAACTGGAGAAGCTTGGCGTGACTATGAAATGGGACGACGGCAAATTGCTTGTCTTCGATGTTTCTGCCCATGGCAGTGGCAAGGGCCTCCGGGTGCACTGGATGAGAGTTAAGCCGCAGATGGCAGCCGGGGTGAGGAAGAGGGGGGTAAATGTCCTGGAGCGGACGATGATCATTGACCTGCTCACCAGTAATGGTACCGTTGTGGGCGCTACCGCACTTGACACCCGCACCGGCGAATTCATCGTCATTAAGGCGAAGGCCACGATAATGGCCACCGCCTCTTTTTCCCGCTGTTATACTCCGGAAACGCCCATGCCCTGGAAGTATAAATTCAACTATCACTGGTGCCCGGCGTCGGTCTCCGGTGATGGCTGGGCGATGGTCTACCGGGCTGGCGCGGAACTGGCCAGTATGGAACAGGCTGGCCGGGGATACCGTTTTCGCGATGATATGGTCCTTTCCTACGGCAATGTCCGCGGGCATGGCGTCGAGGCGGCGCTATATACCTGGGATGGAGAGGAGATCGGTTCGCCGGGAAGCGCCGCACCCTCGCCAAGGGGCAAGCTTGCCCAGCTGGAAGATGAAGGCAGGGAACCATTCTACTACAGCCTTAACCATCTGCCTGACGATTTCCAGAAGAGGGTGGAGTCAGCATATGTCGACGAACGGCTGGTGTCCTTCAAGATAGCCGAGGACAGGGGCTTTAACCCCAAAACACACTGGTATGAGATGATAGATTCCAGGCCTAACCAGGTACACACGCCTCCAGGTATAAATGCCGACGGCGACTTCAGGGCTACGTTGAAGGGGCTTTACGCTATCGGGGACTGCGTCGCTGGTATTCATAGCGTCGCTGAGGCTGCGGCTTGTGGATTCCTGGTTGCGGAAAGTATGCCCGGCTTTGTCAGTGAGGCTGCCGAGCCGGCGATTAGTGAAGCCCAGGTAGAGAGCCAGAAGCAGGCGGCACTGGCGCCCCTGAAAGCGAAGGGCGACACCGAGTCCATAGAGCTGGAGAGTACCATTCGCTATATATGCGATCGGTATGTTGGCTTGTTTAAATCAGAAGGCAAACTCCGTGAAGGACTTAGGCGGATTGGCTCACTGAGAAGAGAATTCCTGCCCAGGCTAATAGCTAAGAATCCCCATCAGCTGATGAGGTGCCTGGAGGTAAGAAATATAATGGACGCTGCTGAGCTGCATATACAGTCCTCTCTGGAAAGGAACGAGACGCGGGGTATGCACGTCAGGCTCGATTGCTTGGATCAGGATCCCTCGTTAGAAGACAAGCTGCTATATCAGAGACTGGAAGACGGCAAGCAAGTGGTTGAGTTTAGAAAGCGAGCGCCAATGACATTAGCCGAAGATCACAAGGAGGATAGATAAGATGCCGGCCAAGATTGAATATAAGAAATGTATCGGCTGCGGGAGATGTTATGACCTTTGCCCCCTTGATGTATTTGCCTGGGATGAGGAGATGAATATGCCGGTAGTGGCTTATGAGGAAGAGTGCTGGCACTGCGGCATTTGCTGGATGGAGTGCCCCAAGCGGGCGATAGATATCACCTACCCGGCCTCGTTCTGGTAATAGTTAATTAAGGGATAATAATAGATTAAAAGACTTTTTTACGGCGCCACTGCTTGGGACGGTCGCCGGGGAGCATGAGCCCGCTGGCATCAACTCCCAGGTCGACCATAGTTTTGGCTAGTGTTATGGTGCAGGCGTAGGCATCGAGAACGGGTATATCCCATCCCATCTCGTTAAGCCGTTTTTGCATAAAAGGTTGTAGCCAGAAGGTGCCTGAGCACCCGAAGGTTATTACTTCGGCACCGTCCTCATTGATGGCAGCAACGGCTTCATTGACCGCACGGTCAACTGCCGCAGATGGTTCACCGCGTATTGCCTTGGCTTTCTCTTCACGGAGAGAGTGTTCGCTTGCGTATCCCGGTCTGGGGAGCGGATAGTTCAGGTTCCTTATTGAGGCGCACCTGTTGGCGAAACCGTGCTGGACTATCAGGTTATAGTAGTACATATTGTGTGACTCCGCTAAATCGATCACGCTGAATTTGTTGCCCAGCATGGCGGCTATATGAATTTGGGAGAAAGCGCAGGAAGTCACCGGTATGTTGTACTTTCTGGCTATCTCCCTGGACTCAAAGATGCCTGGCTCACCCCCGCCGAGCAGGATGATAGCATTATACTTGCCGCTCTCGCACACCTCACGGATAATCGGCAAGCGGGCGGCAGCCGCGAAACAAAACTCTTCGCGGTTCTCAACCGGCCAGTCTCCGTATGGGGCCATGGCGCCTTCGTGCAGGTCCCAGTCCACGTCGGCTAACAAATGCTTAAGGTCGTTATAATT
>CAYOKF010000179.1:0-3731 GCA_964404475.1 uncultured Dehalococcoidaceae bacterium
AAGGAATCCGTTGAAAAATACAATAGCGATGTTGATAAATTCGGCTATGATACGGTATGCGGCCGAAAACACCAGATGGGAGAAGCACGCCCGCTGGTAAAGATAAAACCGCCGTACATCGCTATCAAATGCGTCACCTGTACCACCTCGATGAAGGGTGGGCTGAAGATGAACGGCAAAGGCCAGGTTCTCAATAACTATGGTGATGTCATACCCGGTCTGTATGCCGGCGGTGAAGTAGCCGGAGGTCTCCATACCAAGACATATTTGCTCGGCATAATGAGTTCCGCAGCCTATACCCAGGGCATTATCGCCGCCAGAAACGCCATCAAAGAGCCCTCATCATAAATATTGAGTGACAAATCGCTTGATTTCACCAGGAGGGAGTAGCGGGAGGTTTATCCGGTATCTTGAAGCCTACCATGCTAGGGGCGTAGGGCTTGCGGCGCTTGTACGCAAGAAATATCCGGCGTCACTGCCGAAGGCAAAAAACAATTAAGAATCTATCTGGAAAGTGAGCGTGATGAAAGCTGTCACTGCCGAGGTATATTGAACAGCTACGGCACTTTGAGCTACCTGATAGATTATCCGGGAAATGGACTGGCAACTTGTATAGAATCCACCCGCAAAGTAACAAGGGTAGAGTTAAAAGGTAGATTCTGAGTCATGGATAGAAAAGGCGACAAGATAATCAAGTCGGCATGCCGGATGTGCCATGGTATATGCGGAGTCCTGGTGCACATACGGGATGGTAGAGTAGTTAAAGTAACCGGCGACCCGGACTGCCCAACTTCAAACGGATACATTTGCGCCAAGGGTCGGGCGTCAGTAGAACTACTTTACCACCCCGACCGCCTCAAGTTTCCCCTGAAGAGAACCGGGGCGAGGGGAGAGAACAAATGGCAGCGAATCAGCTGGGACGAAGCGCTGGATACCGTTGCCGGGAAGCTGCTCGCCGCCAAACGTGACCATGGAGCGGAATCAATAGTCGGGACGATAGGCACAGGCAGGCCCTGCCTGATCTTCTTGATGAGATTCCTCAACGCTCTGGGCACCCCCAACAACTTCAGTATTATACACAATTGCTACGTGCCCAGAACCATCGCCTCGGCAATGACCTGCGGTCAGTTCCCGGTTTGTGATTACTACGGTTTCGGCGGCGTCTATCCCCGGTGCGTAGTCGTCTGGGGATGCAATATCAGCGAAATCGGCGCTGCTGACGGTATGTGCGGATATCAGCTTAACCAGGCTGTGAAACGGGGAGCCAGAGTAATCGTTATCGACCCCAGGCGAACCGGCCTCGCCGCCAAAGCTGACCACTGGCTACAAATCCGTCCGGGCACCGATGACGCCCTGGCGTTGGGCATGCTGAACGTAATTATTAAGGAAAAGCTTTACGATAAAGATTTCGTGGACAACTGGACCATCGGCTTTGATGAACTCGCTGAAAGAATAGAAAACTACCCGCCGGAAAGAGTCGAGGAGATTACATGGATCCCGGCCGAGACCATCAGAGCCGCTGCCCGAATGTATGCCACCACCAAACCGGCCTGCATCCAGTGGGGCGTGGCCGTAGACCAGAATATTAACAGCCTCCAGACTATCCGCTCTCTTTTGCTGCTGCGGGCCATTACCGGTAATTTGGACGTACCCGGCGGCGATGTCTTCTGGGTGCCACCGGACAATATAGTCGTCCAGACCCTCTATATGAATCCCGGTATCACCTTACCGGAAAAGGTTACCCCCGAAATGATGTCAAGAAAGCTTGGAGCCGGCAAATACGGAGCGCTTTTTCAGGCTCACCCTCACCAGTTCAGTGAGGCTGTTCTTTCCGGTAAACCCTATACGCCCAGAGCACTCATCATTATGGCGGGTAATACCCTGATTAATGAGGCTGACTCACTGAGGATGGCGGAAGCACTAAAGAAGATTGACTTTACCGTCGCGGTTGATTTATTTATGACACCAACCGCTCAGCTGGCAGACATAGTCCTGCCCGCAGCCAGCTGGTTGGAAACAGATGAAGTTGCTGATATGCACTTCGGCTGGTGTGTTCTGGCGCGGCAAAAGGCAGCCAGCATCGGTGAGTGCCGGGATGATAAGCAAGTTATTATTGATCTGGCCCACCGGATGGGCATGAAGGAAAGCTTCCCCTGGAAGAACGTCCGGGAGTATTGTGACTGGGTTCTGAAAGATTCCGGTATTACCTTTGAAGAATTCAGGGAACTGGGGATACTTAAGGGTAAGATGCGCTACCGCAAGTATGAGGAAGAAGGGTTCGCCACGCCTTCCGGAAAGGTCGAGCTACGCAGCTCCATCCTGGAAGCAATGGACTATGACCCGCTGCCCTATTTTGTTGAGCCGCCGGAAAGCCCTTACTCAACACCGGAGCTATACAAAGAGTACCCGCTGATTATTACCAGCGGCGCCCGAAGCCAGCCCTATTTCCACTCTGAGGGCAGGCAGATAAAATCACTCCGCAGGTTAATGCCTGACCCCCTGGTGGAAATTCACCCCGACACCGCCCGTAATCTGGGGGTAAAGGATGGCGATTGGGTTTGGATTGAAAGCCCACGGGGGAGGATCAAACAGAAGGCACGCCTGACCGATGGCATTAACCCCGGTGTAGTTAACGCACAACACGGCTGGTGGTTCCCGGAAAAAGAGCCGCCGGAATATGGCTTTAAGGAATCCAATATCAATCTGCTAACCGGTGACATGCCATATGACCCGCACACCGGCTCAGAATCCCTGAGGTCATTCTTATGTAAAGTATATAAAGTATAGTGGTAACTATCAATGAAAAGAGGTGAGATTCAATGGCAATCAAAGAAGAACTAATCGGGATTGTGGGCACGGAGAGCTTTTTTGATGACGCTGCAGCACTCCGGCCATACTCGCAGGATTACAGCTTGAGCGCACCGTGTCTGCCCGCCTGCGCAGTTCAACCCAAAGACGCAGAAGAGGTGCAGAAGGTAATCCAGTTGGCTAATAAAAATAAATTGCCCGTGGTTCCGGTCAGCTCCGGTATCCATTTTTATGGGAACTCCATTCCCGTTAAAGACGGACTGGTAATGGACTTGAGCCGGATGAACCGTATTCTGGGCATTGACGAACGCAACCGCATGGTCAGGGTAGAGCCCGGGGTCACCTGGGCGCAGCTGCAACCAGAACTGGAAAAGCGTGACCTTATGGCCATATGCCCGCTCCTGCCCCACCCCCTGAAGTCGGTGCTGACCAGCCACCTGGAAAGAGAGCCGGCGCTCATTCCCAAGTTTGAGTATACTGATAACCTGGTCACCATGGAGGTAGTGCTGCCCGACGGTGAACTGTACCGAACCGGCTCGGCATGTGTTAGCGGGTTCCCTGATAAAAGCATGGCTGACGGAGTCAATCCCTCGGGACCGGACAGTATCATGTGGTCCCGGCTGTTACAGGGCGCCCAGGGAACGATGGCAGTTTTAACCTGGGCGCAGGTGAAGATTGAGTACCGCCCCCGGGTAAACAAGACCTTTTTCATACCTTTCCACTCCATTCTAGAGAAATTAGAGCGTATCACTATTTCCTAACGAAGTGTACCCGTTTGGAGGTCTCCGTCAACATCTTGGCCGAATGAGTTATACCCTGCAAAGAGACCAAGTTGCTCTGCCAGGAGCGGTGCTTAAGGATTGTTTTAAATTTTCTGTACAACCAGGTGGAGCGGAGGTTAGGTATCATTATCTAAATATATA
>CAYOKF010000180.1:0-3728 GCA_964404475.1 uncultured Dehalococcoidaceae bacterium
ATGGGGCCGGTTCATCCGAGTACCCATGGCGTCTATCGGATGAGAGCAACCCTCGATGGTGAAGTGGTCGTTGATATCGAGCCTGTATTTGGCTATCTGCACCGCGGCATCGAGAAACTGGCCGAGGAGCGTACCTTTACCGGCTTTATCCCGCTGACCGATCGGCTGGACTACATATCCTCGATGAGCAATAACATGGCTTACTGCATGGCTGTGGAAAAGCTTGCGGGTATAGAGGTTCCGGAGCGGGCCGAATACCTGCGGGTTATACTGGCCGAAATGCAACGTCTTGCCAACCACCTTATTGCGGTTGGCTCTTTCTTTAATGATTGCGGTGCTTATTTTACCCCGTTTCTGTATATGTTCCGGGAAAGGGAAAAAATACTGGACCTGTTCGAGATGCTTAGCGGGCAGCGCCTCACCTATAACTACATGAGATTCGGTGGTTTCAGCCAGGATGTTCCTGCGGAATTCATGCCGGCTCTGCGCAAGTTTATGGGTCAGATGCCTGGCATGGTAGACGAGTTTGACAGGTTCTTGAAGCAGAACGAGGTGTTGCTTGCCCGTGCCAGGGGTGTTGGCATCCTGACCGCAGAGCAGGCTATAAATTGCGGAATAAGCGGTCCCGTGCTCCGCGCCAGCGGGATTGAGTGGGATTTACGCAAGGCAGACCCCTACTCCATTTATGACCGTTTTGAGTTTGATATTCCTACCGGCGAGTTTGGCGATTGCTACGACCGCTACCGTGTGAGGGTTGAGGAGATGCGCCAGAGCCTGCGTATCATTGAGCAGGCAATGGACCAAATGCCTTCCGGCCCGGTAAGAAGCGACTTGCCGCACCTGGTTCGCCCGCCGGCGGGAGAAGCCTATACTCATATCGAGTCTCCTAAGGGCGAACTCGGTTTTTATCTGGTTTCCGATGATTCTATCGCTCCCTATCGCTGCCATATCCGGCCGACGAGTCTGATAAATCTTTCCGCTCTACGTGATATGGTGATTGGCTGGAAGGTGGCTGACCTTATATTAACCTTCGGGAGCATTGATATTTGTCTTGGCGAGGTTGATAGATAGTGGCGACGATTGGTATTGGGATTAATAACCTGGGTTACCAGCAGACCCTGCCGCCGGACTGGCCGGGCGGGTTCTGGTGGCACTGGCTACTGTTTATGGTCATCATTATCGTTTGTGTCCTTATCCTGGTGATGGCGGCTATTTATATCGAGCGGAGAGGCATGGGGCGTATGCAGTCCCGTCTTGGGCCCAACCGCGCCGGCCCCTTCGGCTTGTTCCAGCCGGTGGCTGATGCTATGAAGGTGCTGCTCAAAGAGGATATTGTCCCGACCAGGGCGGATAAGCTGGTACACTGGCTGGCGCCGGTTGTTGCCTTTGCGCCGGTGCTGATGATTTTTGCGGTGATTCCGTTTGGTGACGGATGGCAGTTGGCGAATCTGAATATCGGTATCCTCTACGTGGTGGCGGTAAGTTCCGTAGCGACGGTTGGTGTGTTTATGGCGGGGTGGGGTTCAAGCAACAAGTATTCTCTCCTGGGTGCCATGCGTAACGTGGCGGCGGTGGTAAGCTATGAGATACCGCTGGTGCTGGCTGTTGTCGGCGTGGTGATGGTAGCCGGCTCGCTTTCCATGAACCAGATTGTGCTGGCACAGGATATCCCCTTTTTCCTCATACAGCCGCTGGGCTTCCTGCTTTTCTTTGTTGCCGGATGTGCCGAGATTAACCGTAGCCCGTTTGACCTCATGGAAGCCGATTCTGAGATTGTTGCCGGCTTTCATACTGAGTACTCCGGGATGAAGTTCGCCATGTTCTATCTGGTTGAATATGCCGAAGCCATAGCGATTTCGGCGATAATTACCACCCTCTTTCTCGGCGGCTGGAGAGGACCGTTGCTGCCGCCCTGGCTCTGGTTTTTGATTAAGCTGATTATCGTGTTTTTTGTTATGGTTTGGACTCGTACCACTATGCCCAGGGTCAGGATAGACCAGCTGATGGCGCTGGCGTGGAAGTTCCTCCTGCCTCTGGCGGTTATTAACCTGCTCATTACCGCCGTGGAGCTGCTTTTCTGGTCGGACACCATAACTTGGCTGATGGTGCCGGTCAATATTGTGATAATGATAGTGCTGGTTGTTTTATGGTCTAAATTCTTTAAGCTGGGATGGGGCAAAGTTGAAGTTTGAACGTTATGGAATTGGTATAGTCAAGGGTTTGATGGTGACCATAAGGCACCTGCTTCGCCATCCGACGGTGTCGCAGTATCCGGAGCAGAGGCTGAATACCTCGCGGCGGATTCGGGGTAATGAACTCATCTGGAACCGGGAGAATTGCACCGGTTGCGGTACCTGTGCCAAGACCTGCCCCCAAGGAGTCATTAGGATTGTTACCTCTACCAACCGGGAAACGAATAAATATGTGGTCGAGGAGTATGAGATAGATACCGGGTATTGTATTCAGTGCGGCTTATGCGTTGAATCATGCCCTTATGAGGCGCTGTTCTTCAGCTATAATTACGAGTGTGCTAAATACCGGCGCGGCGAGCTGGTGCAGACGAAAGAAATGATGATGGAAACTCCGGAGAGGCAGGTCAGCGGGTATTTTGCACCTGAGCGTGCCGAAAAATTGCCGAGGCAGACCCTGCTTGTAGAAAGGATTACGGAGAAAAAGTAATGGGGCTTGTTATCGCTTTCTGGATACTGGCGGTGGTGGCGATAGTCGCCGCGTTAGGCGTAGTGCTGCTCAGAAACGTCTTCCGGGCAGCCCTTTCGCTGATACTGTGCTTTCTGGCGGTAGCCGGTCTCTACATTACGCTCAGCGCCGATTTTCTGGCCGCGGTGCAGGTTCTGGTTTATGTCGGCGCCATCTCGGTGCTGATTATTTTAGGTATCATGATGACCAGGGAGTACCAGCGGGGCAGCCCCTCTAACAAGCTTATAATCCCCGTTTTTATTGTCGCCGTGATATTCCTGGGAACGATGGTTTATACGTTGCTTAATACGCCCTGGCAGGTATCCACCGCGCCTCCTGTTGAGCCGACCACGGCGGCTCTTTCCAGCTGGCTTTTCAGCGAGGGCGGCTTTATTTTACCGGTGGAGATTGCCGCACTGCTGCTTCTGGCGGCAATTATCGGGGCAATAGTTATGGCGAGGGAGAAGTAGATGGCTTTAGGTCTGGAGCATTATCTTACATTGGCAGCCGTGCTGTTTGTCATCGGGCTGTACGGTGCTTTGACCAAGCGCAATGCGATAATCATACTGATGTGTATCGAGCTGATGCTGAATGCAGTGAACGTTACCATGGTGGCTTTCTCCCGTTTTGTTGTGCCGGAGTTGCTGACCGGGCAGATTTTCGCCATTTTCATAATGGTGGTCGCTGCCGCCGAGGTGGCGGTTGGCCTGGCGATAATACTGGCTATCTACCGCGGCCGTGAGACGGTAGATTCCACCAAGATTAATCTTATGAAGTGGTAAAAGATGTGGGTAGAAGTTAAAAAGGCGCCAAACCTGATGCTTGCCGAGATGTGGAAGGAACTTTTCGAGGGAGAGGGAATTCCGTCTCGCATAATGCCTGTTTCCGGTATGCCCGTGGGGCAGGAGCTGGCCACCTATTCCGTGCTGGTGCCCAAGGATAAGGAGCATGTTATCAGAGAGGTGTTGAGGAAGCTGTGATACCATACCAACTGGTCTGGCTTATATTTATACTGCCGCTTTTGTCGTTTG
>CAYOKF010000181.1:0-3691 GCA_964404475.1 uncultured Dehalococcoidaceae bacterium
CAAGACCGCCTCAATCTTTGCCCGTGACGGCAGCGGCATTGTCCGCCTGATAATATCACCAGGCACTGAGCTAACTCCGGGCAAGGTCACCGTTTCGGCACGCTCTGAAGAGATTGGTGATGATGTCGGCGAGATTGATGCTACTGTAGAAGGTGAAGAAGCCAAGATTGCCTTCAATGGCAAGTATCTCACCGACGTCCTCAGCGTGCTTGATGAATCACAGGTGGCTCTGGAGACCACCAATCCATCAAGCCCGGGGCTTCTCCGGCCAGTGGGGACAGATAATTACCTCCATGTCGTCATGCCCATGTTCGTGCAGTGGTAGGTAAAGCTAATTCCAGGGGAATGACGCCTTTAATTTCTACATCGTCATTCCCTTTGGCATAGACTTTAATATCCAGGGCATTAAGGGCTAAGGCTTTGATTTCCAATGTGGCGTTTTCAAGATTATCCAGCACGCGGCCATAAAGCTCATTTAGTTTGACTTTAGCATTAGCCAGGCTTGTTAGGTGGTCTCTTGTGTTTATCAAGTCACTTAGCCTAGCTTCATCTTCGCTGCAAAGCCGCTTGATATTATTCAAGCGGTCTAGGATTTCATCCTTTTCAAATTCGCCTAGTTCCATAGCTTCAAGTAAATTAACTTTACGCTGTGCGTAGTTATTCAGATTCTTTTGCAGCTCCCGAATATCTTTATCGAGTGAATCCAGGCTTGCCGTGTCGCTTGTCTCCGCAAGCTCTTTTAGTATTACATCCGGGTTGCTTAAAACCTCACGCGTCTTTTCCCAGACTAATTCCTCTAGTTCATTAGCCCGTATATAAAGCGCCGCGCATTTCTTGCCGTGATTCTCATAAGGTCGGGCATTGCTACACTGGTAATAGCGATATTTCTTGTTG
Source organism: uncultured Dehalococcoidaceae bacterium (assembly GCA_964404475.1). Lineage (GTDB taxonomy): Bacteria > Chloroflexota > Dehalococcoidia > Dehalococcoidales > RBG-16-60-22 > CAYOKF01. The sequence continues at coordinate 895 of CAYOKF010000181.1, forward strand.
AGGCAATGTCCCACAAGAGGCTTGCCGCATATAGCACAAAAGGCATGATTCCTTAACAGGTATTCATTCTTTGGCCTACCCGTTCTGACTTTTGGCTTATCAATCTGAGCATTAGCCGCATTGAATATATCTTCGCTTACTATGGCAGGTGTCACATTCGTTAATGTCATATTGTTAAAGATAGTATTGCCGATATAACCAGAATTGCGAATCATGCGCCGGATAGTTAGACTATGCCAGAACTTGCGCTTGCCATCAATAGCTGTGGATTTAGTAGGTATTCTGCGGTCATTCAAATAGCGCGCTATTGAAATCAGGCTTTCACCAGTGGCTACCTTAGTGAATATCTCCCTAACAATATTGGCCTCAGATTCTATGATATCGCGCTTTTTGGATTCTTTGTTCCATTCATAGCCGTACATCCCGACACCCGTACCTTGCGGCAATTCACCGCGCATAGCCCTTGTACGTTTACCCCGCATGGTACGCTCTTTTATCTTTTCAGCTTCCAGCTTTGAAGCAAAACCCCGGATATAGGATATGAGCTTACCAAGTTCGGAACTGTCTACATCTTCGGTGACGGCTTCAAGCGTGACGTGGTGATGTTCAAGTTCCTGGGTTAGAATCACGCCATGAGTAGGGTCACGCGATAGACGGTCAAGGCAATAAACAACCACAACCTGAATATCATCGTTCCTTACCAGTTCTCGTAGCTTGTCCAGCTCCGGCCTTTCCAGGGAAAGCCCGCTATAGGCTTCACAAGCCCAAAAACAACAGCCAGAAAATAGGTTTTATATCTTGGGAAGCTTTTGCTGAAGAAATGGAACCTCAAAAAGGAAAATTCGTACTACATGGGCTAGAGACAGGCACATTTGGTAAAGAGATTAAACCATATTTATTACCCAGATACGAAGATATTTGGCCAAATGAATCAAAGAAATCCTAGAATTTAGTTATGCAAGTATATAAGCATGAAAAGGCAAACATCCCGATGTTTGTGCAATGGTAGTAACATTGGCTGATAACGGCAAGGGTTTAACTTCTATAGGGATAACTCCCTTGATGTCGATTGTCTGAGTTGAGGCTGTGATCCGTATATCCAGTGCATCCAAGGCTAGTCTTCTATCCTGAATAGTGGCATCATCCAGATTTTGCCGAACTCTCTCGCAAAACTCGTTTAGCTTTATCTCGGTATCAGCTACATGCGAGAGCTTGTCCCTGGTATCCTTGAGCTTCTGTAATTCCTCATGGTCAGCCTCGCATTCCCTTTTAAGTTTGTTAACTTCATCCAGCACATAATCTTTGGTTACTTGGCCATGCCCTAGTAATGATATAAGCTGCCTTTCTCGCTTCTCATAGTTACGTAGTCTTCTTTCTAACTTACTGATCTCCCTGTTCAAATCGGATTCTTTAAGTGAAAACTTGCTCTGTTCATCAGCCTGCCGCTTGAGCTCAGCTATTATTACTTCAGGATGCTCCAACACATCCCTGACATTCTTCCAGACAATTTCCTCAATATAATCCGCTCGGATATACCGGGCATTACAGGTCTTTCCTTCGACTGCTGTCGGAGTAGTGCTTCGACAGCGGTAATAACGGTGTTTACGGCTGAGGCAAGCCCCTACAACCGGACTGCCACACTCAGCACAAACAATATGCCCTGTGAGTAAATACTCACGATGCGGAATGGCAGTGTGCATCTCCCTCGAACGCTTTATTTTCTCTTGCACTCGCCAGAAAAGTTCTTCATTGATAATTGGAGGTGTAGCGTCCGGTAATAAAATCCAGTCTTTCTCATCTTTCAGGATAAATTTCGTCTTTCTACTCCCTGAAGTTTTACCGAAATACGTTAATCCTATATAGGCAGGATTGGTTAGCATTCTTTTAACGGTAAATGAATGCCACTTGCTACCTGATTTTGTTCGTATTCCTTGCTCATTCAGAATTTTAGCGATATTAAAGAACCCCGTTCCTTCGTCACGCATCACAAACGCTTTCTGAACTACTCTAACCTCAAAATCAAGAGGGACTCGCCTCTTATTCTCCTTATCCCAGTTAAATCCATAAAGACCAAGGCCAGTCCCCTGAGGCAGGACGCCCTTCTTTAGTAGCTTTGCTTTAGCCTGGAGAGTGTTGGTTCTCATGGTGTCAATATAGGCTTGGGATTGCGTTGCCTTACTAAAATATCTTTCCACGCTTTCAGGATCATTGGGATCGAGGGCCAGTTTCTCTCTTGCAAAATAGACTAATAATCCAGCTTTTACAACCTCGGCCAACAAAGAGAAGGAGCCGAAGAGAAAACGGGTTTCCCGATCTACCCTTGGAAAGAGTAGGGCATCTATCTTACCTTGCTGGTACAGAGATAACGCTTCCCTGACTGCCGCCTCAAATTTGGTTCGCTCCCAGCCGGTAGCTGATTCTTGAATCACACGCCTGTTTGCTTCATCCACGGAAAGACTTATTAAAGGTGCATTCAATAAAACGTCATCTTCCCACTGAACGTCAGCTCCATAACCCTTTAATTGGTCTTGCGTGCTTAACCTGATTACAACAAATGCTCTTTTCATCTCAGCAACAAAGCTAACCGGCGTTAATGGTTATGTTCTTTTGATAGGTGCGTTTCACACTCTGCCTCTATACTTTCCCTCGTTGCCCCTGTCTGACTGAATACGGCCACCTGCTTACCCTCGTGCATCAGCAGGACGACATGGTCATCTGGATGGCATAATGAAAAGCCCTGTCTTATTAGTTCGTCACTCATTAGCTTCTTCTCCCAATATCTTTCGTTCTTCATGCA
>CAYOKF010000182.1:0-3684 GCA_964404475.1 uncultured Dehalococcoidaceae bacterium
CGAATAAATTTTCGGAAATTTTATTACCCTTATCTGGTAGGATATAACTGATATGAATAATGACCAAAGGCTTGAAATATTAAATGAGCTCACTCTGGATGAAAGAAAGAGGGTGGAAAGCCTGCGTGAGGAATATAGAACGTTACCCGCTTTAGTCAGAAATGCCATAAGTATACACGCTTGGGGCGTAACGCTATTGAAATTGGTGAGATTAGCTGATAACGCCACGATCAGGGCGAGTTGGGATTCTGTTGTCAAAGATGTCGAGGAAATGACCAAGCGGGCATTAAGGCAGGGATTGGGTGATACGTTGTGTTTCTGGACTGCTGTTTTCTCTGTTTATGGAGAGCGATTTGAGGAGCAATATGCCAAGCGGATAAGTGAAATACAAGAGGCAGCAGTGAATGCCACCCGCAACCATTTGATACCCTCTATAACATTACTAAAGGATTTCAGTCGCAGGAAAAGCACGTGTGGCAGAAGAATTACTGATTATTGGTTTGGGTCTTTACCCTACGATGAGCAGGAAGCAGTCTTAACGACTCTTGAAAAGGGGGCGGACATATCATTTATTGACCAGCTACTTACGGCCATGCGTGATTCTTCCAAACCTGATGCTCCCCCGGAATTTCAAATATCAATCGCAATCCAGAAAATTGCTGATGCTGGGGAACTACATATTGAAGAAGGTCTGAGAGAAGCCTTGCACTTTCTGGACGTGAAATATAATGACGAACGGTATTATTCCCGCTATACACGACATCGACAGATAAAATTACTGAACACAAAACTGGAGCCTCACGAGAGCGTTCTGGCTGATCTGGTTTCTGAATGGTCTGAGAGAAAGACAGGAGAAAACAAAATCAGCTTGAGAGAACTAGCTCAAAGTGAAGGCTTACAGGCAGACGAGCTATACCACTATCAGGAAAGGCAGAAATATCAAAGAAAGAAGCGAAGAAATTGAGAAGTTTTCGGAAAATTAATTAGGGTAGCATGATATGATATAGGAAAAGAGAATATTTTAGACGACACCGAAGCCCTTGGCTTAAACCCCAAGGGCTTCAGCTTTTATGGGAGGATTTATGAGCGTAAGCAGGAGATTGAAACTCGTGATTATCTACCAGACTATCGGCAAAGAAATACCGATAGCTGAGGTCTGGGATGATGACTTGCTCAGGACAGCTAAAGAGAGGGCAATCAGGGATGCACGTATGAAACTCCAGTTAGTCAGGGAGACTGATCCTGTGATGAGGATTAATGCAGAGATGGATTTACGCAGGATGCAGAGAACTCTGGATAGACTCATACCCTGTAAATATGAACTATGAAAACTACGGCTTTGAATAAACCAGTGGCGTGTGCTGTCAATATTGAGCCGGTAAAGCCATCTGAGGTTTCGCCAACGCAGGTTGAATCATGGAGACAGCTCTGGCTCCGACTCTCAGTGAACGTTGGCGATGGGGAGAAGGTTGGTGAGCAGCGGATTTCAAGGCATAAATGATTTCTTGGGTCTACTTAGAGGAGTAAAGGCTACTGGGAAAGACCGTTGGCAGGCCCTATGCCCAGGGCACGAAGACCACGAGCCATCTTTACATATCAAGTTAGTCAATGGCAGAATCCTGCTCAAATGCTTCGCTGGGTGTGAATTGGAAAGAATACTGAAACCTATAGATTTAGAACCTAGAGACCTTTTCCTGGATAACGGAAATATAAAGCTGCAGGATAGGGAAATAGAGGCTATCTATCCCTACATTGATGCCAAGGGTAAGTCCTTTGAGGTCGTGCGGACTAGACCGAAAGGTTTCTACCAACGCAGGCCGGACGGTAATGGCGGTTACATTTACAATCTCAAAGGGTTAGTGCCTACTCTTTATCACCAGGATAGCTTACAAGGGGCAATTAAGAATGACATCACGATCTACCTCGTTGAAGGAGAAAAGGATGTCAATAGATTGAGGGATTTGGGCTTTGTTTCTACTACAAATCCAATGGGTGCGGGTAAATGGCGTGATAGCTACAGCGAGGCTTTACATGGTGCTGATCTCGTTATCATACCAGATAATGACGGACCCGGGCATGACCATGCTAATAAAGTGGCCAAATCCGTTTGCCGTATAGTCAGCAGACTCCGCATTTTGAACTTACCGGGTAAATGCAAGGATGTCAGCGATTGGCTGGATAAGGGTGGAGATGACAAACAACTGGAACGACTGGTTGCTAACTGCCGAATATATGAGAGTGATCCTGATTCCATCCTGGCAGAAATTGTTGTTTCAAACCGACAGTTGCGGGATATCACGGCAGATACACTGCAGGCATTGTATCGGGCAAACAAGCCAGAACGAATCTTCAGACGTGGAGGAATGCCAACCCGGATTAGTTTAGATGAGAAGCAGAGACCTTACATTGAGCCATTGAATGAGTCATCCCTCAGGGGTTTTCTTGCCCGGAGTAGCGACTTTGTCAAATTCACAAAGAACGGCGACAAAGTAGCCGTATCACCGCCACTAGATGTAGTGAGAGATTGCTTGTCTCTTGGCGACTGGCAGTTTCCACCTTTAGAAGGCGTAACCGAAGTGCCCGTGATCCGTCCTGATGGCACCATAATAACCAAACCGGGCTATGATAGCGTAACCGGTCTTTTCTATCATCTCGCACCGAATCTATCAGTGCCGATTATTCCAGAGAATCCCAACGAGAGTGAACTCAAGACGGCGATAGAGTTGACACTAGAACCACTGTATGACTTTCCCTTTGATAGCGAAGCCAGCCGAGCTAATGCCATCGCCGCAATGTTCACGCCTGTCTTAAGGCCGATAATAGACGGGCCGGTGCCATTAGTATTATGTGATAAGCCGCAACCGGGTACTGGAGCTTCATATCTGGCTAGGCTCGTAACTATGATAGCGACTGGACGAGATGCGGCTATGATGCCGGCACCCAAGAGTGATGAAGAATGGGCAAAGGTAATAACCGTGACAATAATAAAAGGACAGACTGTGATGGTAATAGACAATGTTGAGGAAAAGCTTCAATCGTCAAGTCTGTCCACCTTACTGACCTCCCTGACCTGGAGAGGTCGCATCCTCGGACGTAGTGACGATATTGTCATGCCCAACCATGTAACGGTTATTGCGACCGGGAATAACATCAGGCTTGGTGGTGATTTACCACGCCGCTGTATTTGGATTCGGATGGATGCAATGATGTCACGTCCTTGGTTGCGGGATATCAAATCCTTCAAGCATCCACGCTTGATTGAGTGGGTATCTGGGCAACGAGGGGCTTTATTAGCCGCAATATTGACCGTAGCAAGGGCATGGGTAGTAGCCGGTATGCCGGAAGCACCGAACAGGCTGATGTTAGGCGGGTATGAAAATTACAGTCGGGTGATCGGTGATATTTTAGCCTATATAGGTGTCAGGGGATTTCTTACTAACCTGAATATCATGTATGACGAGACCGATACTGAAACCCCTCAGTGGGCAGCATTTCTTGAAACTTGGTATGACACTGTGGGTGAAATTTCATTGACTGCAGCAGATCTGGTAAACCACCTGAATCACAATCCAGAATTACGTGCCTCATTACCGGATGTTATTGCTGACATTGAAGCACGCAACTATAGCGTTAGACTGGGCCAGCAATTAGGGAAAAGAAACGGCGTCCGGTATCCGAATGGCT
>CAYOKF010000183.1:0-3642 GCA_964404475.1 uncultured Dehalococcoidaceae bacterium
CTGGATGAGTTGCTGGCCTAGGTTTATATCAGGGAATACTGATGTACGATTTAATGATAATCGGTGGTGGTCCGGCAGGGCTTTGCGCCAGTGTCTACGCTGCCCGCAAGCAGTTAAAAACGGTGCTCATAAGCGTTGATATTGGCGGGCAGATGAATAATACCGTGGGAATTGAAAACTGGCTTGGCTACCAGTTTATTGATGCTGCGGATTTGATAAGTCGATTCCAGGACCATGTCAGCCAGTTTCCCATTGACCAGAAAATTGGCCATAAGATTTCACGGATGAAGAAGATTGACGGTGGTTTTGAAGCCGTAACCGATTCCGGAGACCGTTATCAGGCAAAGGTGGCACTCGTGGCTACGGGAAAAAGACCCAGGAAGCTGAATGTTTCTGGTGAAACCGAGTTAACCGGCAGGGGAGTAACCTATTGCGCTATCTGTGATGGGCCTGTTTTTGCGGAGCAGAAGGTGGCGGTGATAGGTGGCGGTAACTCGGCTGTTGAGGCGGTTCTGGACATGTTGAAGATTGCCGAGCATGTTGACCTGATTTCGCTGACTCCGCTAACTGCTGACCCAATTCTGGTTAACCAGATGTCGGGGGCTAAAAATCTTGACACTTTTATTGAGTATCAGACGGTAAAAATTGAGGGCCGGGATTTTGCGGAAGGTTTAGTAATAAAAGACCTCAAGAGCAGCAAGGAGAAGCGGCTTGATGTTACCGGTGTCCTTATTGAAATCGGGCTGGTGCCAAACTCGGATGCGGTGAAGGAGCTTGTGCCACTGAATAAGACGGGTGAGGTGCCTATAAGCTGCGCTTGTGAGACCACTGTTCCCGGGCTTTTCGCCGCCGGAGATGTTACCGACGTGCCTGAGAAGCAGATTATCATTGCCGCCGGTGAAGGTGCTAAAGCGGCACTTCAGGCCCATCACTATCTGCAACGTCTGGCAGAACAGTAACAGGGTCAATAGCCATTAAGATATCTCCTTTACATAGTGAGTTTAGCCGGCTTGAACCTTCTTAAACGCAGTGAGTTGGAGACCACGGTGATAGAGCTGGCTGCCATGGCAGCCGCGGCTAAGATCGGATTCAGGAAGCCGTAGTTACCCAGAATGAAGTGGAGCCCCGAGGGAACTTCGGAATGCCCGAAAGCCAGGTACAATACTCCGGCTGCCACCGGGATGAGGATGGTATTGTAAGCAAAAGCCCAGAAGAGGTTTTGCTTTATAGTTCTCATGGTGCGCTTGCTCAGGGATATGGCCGTGGCAATGCCCGTCAACTCACCGCTAATCAGGGTAATGTCTCCCGTTTCTATAGCAACATCGGTGCCTGTTCCGATGGCGATGCCAATATCAGCCTGTGCCAGCGCGGGTGCGTCATTTATGCCGTCACCTACCATGGCCACCACTTTCCCCTCAGTCTGTAGTCGCTTGACTTCCTGAGCCTTATTTTCCGGGAGCACTTCGGCAATGGCCTGGTCGATGCCGGCCTCTCGGGCGATAGCCCCGGCGGTGCGCTGGTTGTCTCCGGTGAGCATGACTACCTTGATGCCCATCTTGTGCAGTGCTTCAAGCGCTTCTCTGGCATTTGGCTTAAGGGTATCAGCCAGGGCAATAATGCCCACTACCCGGTTATCCATACCGAGGAACATTACTGTCTTGCCTTCACTCCAGAGGCGGTCGGCCTCTGGCTCCAGCCCGTCCGGGGAGAGCCCCTTATCTTTGATGAGTTTGAGGTTGCCGAGAATAAGCTTCTTGCCTTCCAGTTTAGCCTCCACACCGTGTCCGGGGATAGCGTTGAAATCGGAGGTTGGTGACAGCTCCAGCTTCTGCTCCGAAGCTGCCTTAACTATTGCCTCGCCGAGTGGGTGCTCCGAACCATGCTCGGCTGAGGCTGCCAGCCTGAGAGCCTCATTTTTGGAAAACGATGGTATGGTGGCTATGTCGGTTACCTCAGGCTCACCGCGTGTCAGGGTGCCTGTTTTGTCGATGAGAACCGTGCTTATCCGGTTGGCTCTCTCCAGCGCTTCGGCGCTTCTGATAAGGACACCATGCTCGGCTCCTTTGCCCGTGCCGACCATAATTGCGGTGGGTGTCGCCAGCCCCAGGGCGCAGGGGCAGGCGATAATGAGCACGGCGATGAAATTAAGGAGGGCAAAGGTGAGGACGGGGGCTGGCCCCAGGAAGTACCAGATGGCAAAAGTGATGATAGCAATGCCAATAACTATCGGCACAAAGTAACTGGCGATGATATCGGCCAGCCGCTGAATCGGTGCCTTGCTTCCCTGAGCTTCCTCTACCAGTCTGATAATCTGAGCCAAAGTCGTGTCCTTGCCTACCTTGGTTGCCTCAAACTGGAAGCTGCCTGTCTTGTTAATCGTGGCGCCAATGACCTTATCGCCCGCTTTTTTCTCCATGGGGATGCTCTCGCCGGTAACCATGGACTCATCAATACTGGAGTACCCCTGTCGAATGATACCATCTACCGACACGCGCTCCCCCGGGCGTACCAGTATCAGATCGCCGACCTGAACATCTTCGATTGGAATTTCCTGCTCCTTACCTTCACGTAGCACTATGGCCGTCTTCGCTTGCATACCGATGAGCTTCTTTATTGCCTCCGAGGTCTGCCCTCTGGCTCTGGCCTCCAGAAAACGACCGAGGAGAATCAGGGCGATAATCATGGCTGAGGTATCAAAGTAGAGGTGAAGTTCCAGTCCGCCGGCAGAGAAGATCCCGGGGAACAAAACGGCTATCATGCTGTAAAGATAGGCAGCCGAGGTGCCGACGGCAATCAGGGTATTCATATCGGCGGTTCTATGCTTCAGCGCTCCCCAGGCCCCACGGTAGAATCGCCACCCTGCCCAGAACTGCACCGGCGTTGCCAGTGTCCAGAGCAGGTAAGGCTTGAATGGTAAGGATAGGCCGAAGCCTAGAGCCATTATTGATAGGCCGAGGATGGCTGCCAGGATAAACCTTTTTCGTATGCCCCGAATCTCACGCCGGGCGGCAGTGCTGACATCTGCTAATGTTTCGGCTTCCGTCCCCAGTTCGTAGCCAGCTTCGGCCACCGCCCGCCGCAGTTCAGGGAATTCCGTGCCTTCAATATATTCCACGGTGACTTTCTCCGAAGCCAGATTGACGTTGGCTGAGACCACCCCGGGCACGCTGGCAAGGGCTTGCTCCACGCGGGCAACGCAGGAGGCGCAGGTCATACCGCTTACCGGGAATATTGATTTCTTGGTTGCGATACCGTAGCCGAGCCCTGAGATAGTATCTTTAATCTGGCTGAGGCTGACCCGGGAGGGGTCATATTCTACGGAGGCTTTCTCCGAGCCGAAATTCACTCTGGCTTGCTCGACACCTTTAGTCTCCGCCAGACCTTTTTCAACGGTGGCGGCACAGGTGGCGCAGGTCATTCCGGTAACGGGGATACTTGCCTTTTCGGATTTCTTAGAGCTTGATTTCTCAGCCATGTTGGCTCCATAAAACACCGGATACCATCCACGAGCCTATGCCATCATGGTTATATCGCATTATACTATCTCTTTCTTGAAAAATAATAAAATATTTCATATGTTTTACTTAATCTTAACTTACGTGGTTTAAAGGTTATGTGATATATATCACATACAGAATGCCG
>CAYOKF010000184.1:0-3615 GCA_964404475.1 uncultured Dehalococcoidaceae bacterium
TATAATAAAGGTTACTAAAGAATATCGCCTTTAGTTGTTCTACAGCAGAATCGCCTGTAGTATTATTGAGTAGGTGACTCAGTGTTTCATTTATCATGGTGTAATATAGCGCGAGTGCTTGCTGTTGTTATTCTGCTGGGTTCAATCGCTTGTTTGATCTGGAAGCTCAGCACGATCTCGGCCCTGCGAACTAGCTTCTGTGGAGTAGTTGGACTCCTCTTCCACTTAAGCAACACCTCCCTGCCCTGCTCTGATACCATGATGCCTGCTGTTTTTCTTGCTGTGTCCACATCGTACCAGGACTTCCGTCATTGTACAATCTACTTTAGGGACTTGACACTAGAACGTGACGGGCAGACCGCTGCGGACTCCAATGACGACACCGGCCGTAATGCCCAGGATGAACACCAGGCCCTTGAAGATGATACTATCACTGGCGAGTCTTATGGCGACGTTGGCGATAAACGCCAGCACGCATCCCGCGACGGCGCCAACCGCACCTGTGGCTGCGATCGCCCCATAGCTGCCACCGCTGGCAGCCACGATGGTCGCGGTGGCGGTGAAGCCGACGACAGCACCCAGGCGCTGGAACGCGAACGCAACAACCGCACCTCCCAGGACTACTATCACGATTTCGGTCGCGTTTGACACCCATCCGGCACTCACACCTCCGACCAACAGTTCGCCTGCCACCAGGCCGGCGCCGACGCCAAGCGCTCCGCCGGTCAGGGCCGAGAGTGCCATCACGGGAAGTCTCCCTACACCCCGCATCGCCAGCAATGCCTGGATGATGTAGAGCACCTGCGTGAGTACACCGGCGATGAGTAAGGTGAAGATGAGTTCGACGACATTCGACACGACGAAACCCAGCACCTCGCCCGACCCCACAATGACGCTGTCGATCACTGCCACAGCGACGATTGCCGCCTGGACCGCCGCTCCTGCTGAGGCCCGGTGCAGGCTCGGCTGCCCGCTGACCGTACCCCAGACGCTGGCCACGCTGGAATTCCATGCCAGTGCGCCCGCCCCTATGCCGGACACCAGCCCGATCGCTAACCCACGCCATCCGGGAACAATGACGCCCACCAGCACAGCAGTGGCCACCCCGACTGGAATTCCCCAGGCGCCCGCTGGAACCGTCAGCAGGTAATCGTAGACTTCGTATTTGGAACCGAATCGCATCTCGCGTTCAGAGCCCTCGTATCCCGCGGAGAGAGGAGCCAGGATACGCAATATGGCGGAGGTTGGAGCGGCGATAGCTAAAAAACCGCTTCCCCCACTGACCAGCAACCATAGCCAGTCGATCACCTCACCCCGGAAGTCGGAGCGCAAGGCAACGACAACAAGTATTATTATGGTGAGTAATCCCGCTGCCAGGTAAATGCATTGGCCGAGGAATGGATCACCCCGAAACGACAGCAGGAACCCGAAAACTGCGATGGCCACTGCGAGCACAAACTTAGCCGGGACGGGTAATCCCCCACCCCCCGGGTCAGGCCAGTCCGCAGTAAGGACGAACCACGCTACCCCGGTGACCAACACCAAGCCGAAGAGACGTAGCAGAGAATTACGTATCATCGGATGCTAACCTACGCTCACTAGTACGCTAGGCCGACCTACAGGGTGAAGGCTGTGTGATTATAGTCCTTCAATATATCTTGAGTCGGGAATTCCATAACAAAGATACTCCAAAAGTCAACGGCTGGCTTAAGGAAGGGGTACTCATGATAATTCGCCCAGGGTGGCTTGGTGTATTTGGGTGGCTTTTCGATAACTGACTTATGCCAGCCGTCAAAATTCTCGTACCACTGCTCGGTTACCCGTACCCAGGGGAGAGGCTCGTCGGTTACCCGTACCCAAGGGCTGGCAACTCCAACCTTGCCTGGAGGCGGCCTAAACCCTGGTAGGGCATTAGACATAGAAAGGGTACGAGAGCTAAAAAACCGGGTGAGCCCGGGCTGCTGCATGACCTCCTTGGCATGAACGTTAAGATACCAGTCTTCCCCTTCTTCCACTGGGACACCCTCTGGGTATTTGAAGAGAGTGACCCAGCGCAGGACGGTCTTTTCAGCAGGGGTGACTTCCCCGCCCATGAAGTCCTCGGTAGCCTTCCATGGGATATAGCACATACCACCACGTCCCAAACCAAACTTTGGCGGTGTGAAAGCCAGACTGCCATCTGGGGGGCCGGGTATATCCAGCCACCAACCAACGGTTAACCCGAAATTGATATTGCCAAAGCGTTCAATATCAGGATACATCTCCGGCGGCGGAGGCACAGCCAGGTATCTTTCGAAGCGTTGCAGCCATGGCCCAAAACGGCGCACTATCTCCGGATAGTGGTACTGAATATCCCATCGATACCGTCCTGGATAGTCATTCATGTTTGCCAGACCTTGAAAAAGAATGTGTTTGTGCATTATCTCCTCTCTTCCTTTCTATATTGTAGCTCGCCCTATTAAGTCACCAGCTGATGAATGGTGCCTGTGACAAGCAGTCGCCATTCTTATTGATTACCTATTTCTGGCTGTTGCGATTTATATAGTAACGTTCGCTACTCGGCTCGATGAGCATGTTGTTGTTATCAAGAGCATAGTGCGGAAGTCCTCCAATGGAAACTTTGAAAACAATAGGAACATCATTGTCCTTAAGAAACTTTGTCCAGCCCTCCAAATCCATAAAACCAATGTCAAGATGTTTGTAGCCAACACTGTACTCGAAGTCAAAATAGGTGAAAGGCTCAGCTGTGGGAACTTCATAAAGTTCACAAACAAAACCACGGAGTATGATTTCCTGCATCTTAGGAGCAAGGCCGCCCTTACCATAGTTGTATTCTTTCATGGGCAGAGGCTCAAATCCGAATGCAGCTTCATACCACTCGATGGTATCTTCAATGTTCTTTACATGAAGTGCAACGTGCTGAGCTCTGATGCCGAGCTCTCCCCATACCGGAACGGTAGGATCATCAGCAAGAGGATCTGTGGAAACCTCAACCAGAACTCCGGTGTTGTCCTTTACGAATACGTTGGAATGATCAGCATTGTATTTCTCGTATACGAACTCCACGCCTCTGGATTTAGCATATTTTACCCACTCGTCAAATTTGCGTACTGTAAAACCGAGATGCTTTAAGCCTATTTTGTATTCATAGTCGACCATATCATAAGCTAAAGGATTCATAACTTCATAAACTTCAATATCGAAATCGCCGAGATGGATCATCTTCATTCTGGGAAACATACCACCTCGGGCTCTGAGTTCGGATGTGCTGGCATCGAATCCAAACATATCTACATACCATTCAATACTTTCTTCCATATTGTAAACATGAAGCCCGACATGATCAGGTCTGGGGCTAAAGTCTGTAACTTTACTCATCTGGATATACTCCTTATTAGAATATTTTTGTTATATTATTTGCCCAAAGGGATTAAACCCTCTGTTCTCTCTGATTGAGAGTTCTCTGGAAACCGCCGTTGGGTGCGGGAAGAACCTTAACGTTACGATAGCTGTCCTGTACACGGTAACCTTCGAGTTCCCACCGGCCGCTCGGAGTATCAGCTGAGCCCGTGAGTGTGTCGCCCTTTACGGAACCAACAACATGCATGGTATACT
>CAYOKF010000185.1:0-3578 GCA_964404475.1 uncultured Dehalococcoidaceae bacterium
CCAGCTCTAATAATCACCGGCAGGGTAACTAAAAGCCAGTAGGTCTTCCATAAAATAGCGTATCTGTTCTTGAGGTTTCTTATCCTTGACAAAAAGGCTGTTTCGCTTTTCATCACTTTCCTTTTATTGTTGTATCTCTATTACCTTGATTACAACTGGTGAGCACCAACTACAGATTCTGCATATTTCTCAGTTGCTCAAAACGTCCACCCATAGCCACAAGCTCATCCCACGTGCCGGATTCCACAATGCTGCCGCCTTCCAGCACGTAAATTCGGTCGGCGTTTTTCACCGTAGCCAGTCTATGAGCGATAATGACCATGGTCTTCTGTGACCATATCTCATCAATTGCCTGTTGAATTAATGTCTCTGATTCAGAATCAAGTGAACTGGTGGCTTCATCAAGTATAATAATTTCCGGGTTCTGCAGGATGGTACGCGCCAGAGCCAAACGCTGCCTTTGTCCTACGGACAATCTGACACCACGGTCACCCACAATAGTATTGTATTTGTCAGGGATTTCATCCAGAAATTCATCAGCATAGGCCACTTTAGTTGCGGTCTTTACCTTTTCTTCGGAGGCGTCCGGGGTATTCCATTTTAGATTAGACTCAATGGTGTCATGAAAAAGGAAAACTTCCTGAGACATATACCCGATTGACTTTCTCCACGAGGCCACATCATAGTCGCTAAGAGGGATGCTATCAACCAAGACTCGCCCTTTTGTCGGGGAGAAAAGGGCGAGCAGTAAATCAACCAGCGTAGTCTTACCGGCACCTGATTCCCCAACTATAGCTACAGTCTCGCCCTTTTTAAGCTTAATATTAACGTTTTTGAGAGTGGGTGAACCGGCATCGTAGGCAAAACTAACATTATCGAAAACAATGGCGTCATTAAAGCCTTCAAATCTTTTGTCCCCGCCAGTATCCGGCATTCCTTTCATCTGCTCCATAAGCTTGTCAACCTCGTCCAGCCCGGGCATGAAGACCAGTGCCTGCTGATAGGACCTCTGTAAAGCATTGAAGTGTGGGACCAGGCGGAAGAATATGAACACAAAGAGTATGATTGTGGCGATATCAGCACCCCACCGAGAAACGGCAAAATAGCCGATGAGAGCCAGGATGCCCATGGCTATGGGTTCATACACACTACGAATGGCGGTTGCGTTCATAATTGACAGGTATCGTAAGTGAACTTTGCGCTTGATAATAGGGCTCATACCATCCATGGCTTTCTGTCCGGAAGCTGAAGCCTTGAGCATTTTGGCCGCTCCCAGCTTATCAAAGGCATAAGCCTGTAGTTCATTGTTCGCCTCTGAGGTGCCGAAACCGTATTTCCTTGCCTGTTTCATCAATTTTCTTAAAAGGAGACTGGCAATGGAACACAGGACCAACCCGGTTAGAGTTATCTCCCACGAGATAAAACTTGCCAGGGCTGCATAGAAAGCGGCAATGAGTAGCGAGGCGACAAACTGGAAGCTAAATTGGAAGGCATTGGCAGCTCGATTGGTCTCCATAGAGAGGACATTTATAAGCTGTCCTATCTTGTTCCTGAGGAAGAATACCCAGGATGAAGATAGAAAATCGCTAAACAGTTTATGGATGAGTGAAGATTCATAGTTTGTTACTATCTTCATCTGTACATGCATCTGCAGCAGACGAAACAGCCCCTGTATCACAAACATGATAACGATAATGCCGAGAACAATACCAAGCGATAGTTCGGTATTGAAGAAATGCAGGGCTTTCTCCAGTAACATTGCTGCTTTGTCTAAGAAACCTTCTTGTGCGACGTTTCCTTCGACAATAAGGTTCAGCAGTGGTACTACCAGCATAATGATGACGCCCTCGAGTACAGCCACTATCGCCATTAAGACGGCAACGGTGATAAACTTTGATTTCTGCTCCCGCAGCATCCTATATAGAAATCTCAGAAATGCCACTGAATCTACTCTCCTATCGTTCCGTATATCCTGGTAGTTAAATTGAATCTGGTTGCGGGTAGCTTGATGGTTTCTCCTCCTGTCTCTTCACCAGTTTTTGTATCTCCCCTTTGCTTTATTCTTATCTAATTGTTAGTGACTTAGAATATAAATGGGTCAGATAACTGTGTGAGCTATGTGTATCATATTTATCATATTATCCTCCTGCCTCTAGTTTCCCACAATGAATTGTGCCTATCCTCAATGGAGCCATACTACTTAGTAACACTCTCGACGGCTCGTAAGAAGCCCGCCGCCATGTGCTCATACGTAAATCCCTCTGTAACAATTCTCTTTGATGCCTCTCCCATTCTTTTCGCTAGTTCCGGCTCGGATATTACCTGTTTTATAGCCTTATATAATGCCTGACTGTCCTGCTCCGGTACGGTAAAACCGTTTATGCCGTCCTGAATCATGTCATAGGCGGCGCCAACGGCTTCAGTGGCAATTACCGGTTTCCCGGCATACATGGCATCATTTACCGTGCGTGCCCACACATCCGCCTGTCCACAGGTTATTGACGGGACCAAACAGACATCGCATAAAAGATAATAGGGCATTACTTGTTCATTCAGAACAAAGCCGGTGAAATGAACACTGCCTTCAATACCGAGTCTCTTAGCCAGCAACTCTAATGCACCCTTGCTTTCTCCTTCCCCAACAATGACCAAAACAATGTCGTCATGTTCCTTTTTGAGGCTGGCGAAGGCTTCGAGTAGATAGTCAATGCCTTTTTGCTGCACCAGACGGCCAACATACAGGATAACCTTCCCGGTTCCTATACCAAGCTCCCCTCTTAATTTCTCCGCTGCTCCGTAGTCCTCTTCCCGGATGGTGATATTACTGGCATACGGCATGATAAAGACCTTATCGGGTGATGCTCCTAGGGCGACGGCGTATTCTTTGTGTTTGGTGCCGGGAACAACGATGGCATCCGCACGCGGCGCGAAGAACCTTCGGAAAGGCGAGCCCAGGGTTTTTCCCGAGGTTTTGCCTTGCCAGCCCCAGGCTCCGCACTTAAGAATCACCGGTTTCCGCTTCAACCGTGCCGCCAGGAAACAGAGCAGCATCTCGACGGAACCCAGATCAGCAACGGTAACCTGCCACTGTTCGCTAAACAGTTCTTTTAGTAAACCAAGCGGAACACCGGACGGAGTTATTTCAGTAAAGTAACGCTTCATGACCTTGTATCGCAGAGTATCAGGTTCTTCGCCGCGCTCATAGGTGGACACTTGATATATACTTCTGCCGAGCTCCATGTCGGTGAAGACGAGTTTTAGATGGCAGGTTTCACTCAATCGCATGAAAAACGGCTCCGTATACCACATCAGGGTGTTATGTACGAAGAGTATTTCCGGCTGCTGTCTATCTGTAGATTTCTGAACCGCCATTGCTATAAATCCTGCTCTTTCCCGTGAATCTATCCTGGTATTCGGCCGAGTCATATTCAATGCCAGCCGGACTGAGTAGTTTGCCATTGACCGCTATGTGGTATCCCAGATAGATATAACCGTCGAGCTTTTTATCACTTTGGAACAGCCAATTGGAGTCATGGCCGCTAAGGATTCTTCCCTGACTGATTAGCCTTCTGCCTCCG
>CAYOKF010000186.1:0-3576 GCA_964404475.1 uncultured Dehalococcoidaceae bacterium
ATGAGGAGAGCTTCGCTGTTATAAATTTCGGCAAAGAAAACCAGGCGAAGAGATATCAATCTGAGCCAGGTTTGTTGAGATTGACAGCCTCATGTGAAACCAGACCTTGAGCCGGCTGCCCGGTATTCAGAAAGCACGGAGGGTAATATGATGGAGGAAGTACCTGAGAAGTCAGAGGAAACGTGCATAAGAGACATTGGTTTTGCCCTGGGCTCAAACATCACTGCCGTTGATGTTAAAGACGGCAAGATTGTCCGCGTCAAGCCATTTCATTTTAACTGGAAATACGACCCGGAGGAATATAATCCGGGGGGTATCTGGAGGATGGAAGCACGTGGGAAGGTTTTTGAGCCGACCAATAAGTCACTGGTATCAACCTTAAGTCTGGCCTACAAGAAGCGTGCTTTATCTCCTAACCGCATTAAGTATCCGTTAAAAAGGGTTGATTGGGACCCCAGTGGTGAAAGACACCCCGAAAACAGGGGCAAGAGCCGTTACGTTAGAATCTCCTGGGATGAAGCCACGGATATAATAGCCAGCGAGATAAAAAGGGTACAGGCGAAATACGGCCCCTATGCGGTAATGCCCATCGGGGGTATGCACGGGGAAACCATGAATATACATCATTGCCACCATAATGCAGAACGGCTCTTCAGCGTTCTTGGAAATTACACCACACACTCCCGGAATGCCGATAGCTGGGAAGGGTGGCACTGGGGCGCAAGACATGTCTGGGGCATGGAGCCAGTCGGCAAGATGAATAATCACGCCAATCTGTTCCCGGATATTGCTCAGAATACTGACATGCTGCTGTTCTGGGGGTGTGACCCGGAGACCACGACCTGGGGGTGGGGCGGACAGCTGGCGAGCCGGCTTTGCTACTGGTTTACTGAGCTTGGTATTAAGAGCGTGTATGTCTGCCCGGACCTTAACTATGGGGCGGCCATTCACGCCGATAAGTGGATTCCCATACTGCCCAATACCGATGCCGCCCTGCATCTGGCCGTTTCCTATGTTTGGATAACCGAAGGCACCTACTATAAAGACTATATCTCCACGCACACGGTTGGATTTGAAAAGTACCGGGATTACGTGCTCGGTAGAGAGGATGGTATTGCCAAGACACCCGAGTGGGCTTCGCCGATAACGGGAATTCCTATCTGGACAATTAAAGCGCTGGCCAGGCAGTGGGCAAAACTGACAACATCTATGGTGCATGGTAACGGAGGTTCTTATATCAGAGGACCTTACTCACATGAACCGGCCAGGCTGGAGGTGCTGAATCTGGCGATGCAGGGATGGGGAAGGCCGGGAGTGAACCAGGCCACTACCATTGAATGGGGGCTGCTGCCTGAAGAGAAGTCACCCCTGCCCAACGCTGTGGTCAGGCCCAACGCCTGGGGCGCAGGTTTTGAGAGACAAACTAGTCAAAGACGGGACAACAAGCAAATCATTGCCAAGACACTGATCGCGGAGGCTATCCTTGAGCATTCACCGGAGAACCCGGTCAGCTGGTACGGCTTGACAGAGGTTCGCAGTAATGTTGAAGACCAGTTCCATAAATACACTTACCCCGTACCCGGAGAAGATGGCGGCACTGAGATACACCTGATATGGAGTGACTGTCCCTGCCATACCGTATGCTGGAATGGTGGTAATAGATTTGTTGAAGCATTGAGAAGCCCGAAGATAGAATGCTTCATAACCCAGCATCCCTGGATGGAGGACGACTGTCTCTATTCAGATATAATTCTACCCTCCAATACCACGTTTGAGGTGGAGGACCTGGGGGCAGATATGATGAGCGGGCAGTTCCACACCATCTTTCACCAGCGGCAATGTATTGAACCGGTAGGGGAGTCAATGAGCAATATGGAATGCGTTGCTGAGGTGGCCAGGAAGCTGGGCGTGTATGAGGAGTTTACCGAGGGCTTGACTATTGAAGAGAGAGTGAGGAAGGGTTTTGACAGATCAGGCGTGCAGGATATGATAAGCTGGGAAGAATTCATTGAAAAGGATTACTATGTGGCTCCCGTTGACCCCAACTGGAAAGACCGGCCGGTTAGTATGGTTGCTTTCTATGAAGACCCGGAGAATAATCCACTGACGACGCCAAGCGGCAAGGTGGAGTTCTACTCCCAGAGGTTAGCCGATAACTTCCCCGATGATAATGAAAGAGGCCCGGTACCCCGCTACGTCGCCGAAGGCCAGACACACCAGGAAAGCCTCTCCTGCGCGAGGGCGGGGAAGTATTCTTTGCTACTGGTCTCAAATCACCCCAGGTGGAGAGTGCATGCGGAGCATGATGATATCTCCTGGCTGAGGGAAATTGAAACCTGCAAGGTTAAAGGCCCCGATGGGTACCTGTACGAGCCGGTCTGGATCCATCCTTCTGATGCGGCGGCAAGAGACATAGTGAATGGCGATGTGGTTAGTCTGTATAATGAGAGAGGCATAGTGCTTGGCGGAGCCTATGTGACCGAAAGAATCATACCCGGAGCAATCTATCAGGATCACGGCGCCAGAGCTGATCCGATAGTGCCGGGGAAGATTGACAGGAGTGGCTCCAATAACCTGATAGCTCCCAATGGTATCGTATCTAAAAATTGCGCCGGGATGGCAACCAGCGGTTTCTTAGTTGAGGTTGAAAAAGCTGACCTGGTAGATTTGAGGGCGAAGTATCCGGAAGCGTTTACCCGAGATTATGACCCTGCCACCGGCTTGCTTTTCGATTCCTGGGTGGAAGGAGAGGATTAGTCCATGAAGGTTTTTATTATCGATTTAGCCAGGTGCAATGGCTGTTACAATTGCCAGATCGTCTGTAAGGACGAGCATGTTGAAAATGACTGGTCTCCCATTGCCAGGCCTCAGCCGGATACAGGGCAATTCTGGATGAAAATGACGCAGGAGACCAGGGGAACCGTTCCCAGGGTCAGGATGTCATATCTGCCTATCCTGTGTATGCACTGCGATAATGCTCCGTGCATTACGGCATGTCCGGTGGAGGGGGGGATTTACCGGAGGCCTGACGGTCTGGTTATTATTGACCCGACTAAGTGCAATGGTTGCGGGCAATGCGTCAATGCCTGCCCGTATGGTTGCATCTACTTTAACGATGATCTCAATATAGCTCAGAAATGTACCGGTTGTGCCCATTTACTGGACAAAGGATGGAAGGAACCCAGGTGTGTTGACGCCTGCATGACTGACGCGATCAAGTTTGGTGAGGAAGATGAACTCAAAGAGCTAATAAGCAAAGCCGAAGTCTTACACCCCGAATATGGCACCAACCCGAGGGTATATTATCTGAACTTGCCCAGGAAGTTTATCGGTGGCACGGTGTATGATCCAGAGGTAAACGAGATTATTGAGGGTGCAACCTGCACCCTTACTGACTCAGCTAACGGTGCTACTTTTACCGCCACCACTACGACTTCCACCACTAAAGAGTCCTCCGCCACCACTGTGACTTCCACCACTAAAGAGTCCTCCGCCACCACTGCCGCCACCAAAAATACCTCCAATATTTCTTCCTGTAACAGTATCCCGATGACGTTCGTAACTACCATTTCCGTT
>CAYOKF010000187.1:0-3535 GCA_964404475.1 uncultured Dehalococcoidaceae bacterium
TTCTCTGGCCGGCTTCTTTAAGTATTGCACTATTTTGTTAGGATTCATTGATATTTGCGAATCTGCCATAATCTATCAACCTGCCCTATTAATATTTTTAGCTTTGAGGTCTTCAAAAAGCCTCTTGTTGTTTTCCTCGACTACCTCTCCCACAGCCTTTGCCATGGAATTTATCAGGGAATCTGCCGTTGCCATGTCTACGAAGTGTCTCCTGAATATGGTAATTACGTCCAATTTGCTGAGGCCAATCATCTCTATCTATTCCTCCTTCGTTGCTATTAACGAAAGTCATGATGATAAGACTATTTTCTTAACTATCATCTGCTTTATCTCATCTCTCTTTCTTGACCTGACCCCGGTGGGTTGTACAATTCTTACATTGTTACCATAGTTAAAATAGCCTCAGGTGCTGGCAGATGGTAGTTCCTGGGGCTATACGGACGTACCTGATTATATTATTTTTTACACTGTGCAATCAATACCCTGGCTTCTTCAAGTGTGGTAGGGATTTCCCGGTCAAGCGTATCATCCCAGGCAGGTTATAAGTGGGCAAGGGAGAATTATTATTTTTCAAACATAAACCGGGTGCTTTTAGAAATTGAAATCCAGACTTCACTGATGTTAGATTACAGGCAAGTCAATTCTGATCCGCAAAACAGCCGTTTTGTTCACAAGAATCGTTATGTTGGTCTCAGGCTTGTTCTCAGTCTTATCAGGACTATAGTCCAACTCATTTAAGTTGACTTTAATACACCGCGCTTTCGCCAGCACGTGAAGTAGAGCAATAAGGCAATGAGTATGAAACCACAAGCGGGTGCAGTCCATTATTAATCAGTCTAACATTAGTGCGGGCCGTTTTAGGTGGACAGGTCATTCCACCTTTTCGAGATGTCGTTTACGAAATTTTGCCAGTTTCGGGGCAATCACCATCTGGCAGTACGCTTGCTGCGGGTTTCCCGCAAAGTACTTCTGGTGATAATCCTCAGCGGCATAGAAATCGTGAAATGGTACGACTTCACTTACAATCGGGGAATCATAAACCTTCTCAGCACCAAGCTCCTGAATGACCTGCTCGGCAATAGCCTTCTGCTCTTCGTTGTGGTAGAAGATAGCTGACCGATACTGGGTGCCTACATCGGCCCCTTGCCTGTTCAGTGTAGTCGGATCGTGGATGCTGAAGAAAATCCGCAGGATTTGCTCAAAGGAGATTCGCTTTGGTTCGAATATCAGTTGCACCGCCTCGGCATGCCCCGTTGCTCCTGAGCACACTTCGCTATAAGTCGGATTTATGGTCTTGCCTCCCGTGTAGCCGGAGACCACTTTCTCTATACCGTCGACTTCATTGAATATGGACTCCAGGCACCAGAAACAGCCTCCAGCGAGTGTTGCAACTTCCTTGCCACTATACTGGTTTGCTTGCCTTTGCTCCTGGCTCATAATGACACCTTCCTGGGGATTATTGATACAAGTTTCTATTCTTTAGCAAATCTGAGTGCTGCCGAGTTAATGCAATAGCGTTTTCCGGTGGGTGGTGGCCCGTCATCAAAAACATGGCCCAGGTGGGCATCACATCTTGCACAGAGCACTTCTTTTCTCGGCATGCCGAGGCTGTGGTCATTTTCCAGTCTGATATTCAAATCTGAAACCGGCTCATAGTAGCTTGGCCAGCCTGTTCCCGAGTCGAATTTGACAGCGGTTCTGAACAGATTCGTCCCGCACCGTACGCACTGATACACACCCGGTTCCTTGATAGTATCAAATAAACAGGTAAACGGGCGTTCTGTCCCCTTTTCGCTGGTGATGTGATACTGCTCCGGAGTCAATACCTTTTTCCACTCAGCATCCGTTTTATGGACCTTATCAACGTCTATTATTTTATTGTGACGGCTGTCAAATATGCGTATTTTTTCCATAATTACTGGTATGCGCTAACCCTTCCCCCGTTCCATATTTCGCTGAACCATATAGCTTCACGCATCTGTCATCACACCTTAGATGCAGTCCGTTATAAAGAGCTCTCTTATTTCGTGATGTAAGGCGGCACCAGTGCCGCGGCAATCAATAGACTGGGACCCAGGTACAACCCTGACCAAGTGAAGAGAGCTACCAGCCCCATGAAAACTAGCCCGGCTCTTCTCCATATAGTCAGGTTTGGTTTGCTACGCAGAGCATACCGCAAGGCAAGTACCCCCAGCACAATTGACACCGTGACTATTACCAGTGTAATAACTGCCTCGGCTGTCATACCGGTATTGGTAAAGGCTAGCAATATCTGGTAAGTTGTCCCCGCGGCCGTACCTATAATCGCTAGACCGCCGAAGGCGGCTAACCATTTGGATATGCCCTTCGGGTACTTGCCACGCTTGCTGCGCCGGTAGGCAATCACACCGCCGGTAATAATTACCAATACTAACGGTAGAAAGACAATGAATCGGCTTTGTCCCTCCCACACGTAGATATCCTGCACCCGGTACGGAATCAGAATCAATTCCATCGGGGTGAACTCCTCGACATAACCGATGATAATGGCGTATCCGTTAGCCTCATGAACATGGTTATGCGTATCATTAGGAAGCTCGGGATTAAATACGGCTACGTAGTACGTCCCATCATCGGGAGCATTCGTCGTGAGGGCGGCAACCTCATAAAACCAGCCGGGGGTGAACGGTTCATAGGCTGCTTTACCCGGATCAGCCCCGTTAACTACAATAGTCCCATAGCCCGCCGGTATTTCCATATAGTCCGGTACGCTGTCATTCTGGCTGAGGCCGGGACCCATCAGGGAAAACGAAGGCAGGAATCCGGAATGAGACGGGCTGTCCGGCATGATGAGAGACACCTGTATCTTGTCCCCTTCGGAGATCGTGAACTTATAATAGTCAGCAATGCCCTCATTTCCCAGCCAGGTATATATGGCCCATGATTTCGCCGGGTCGCTAATCTCATAGGCAGTCGGCGGGCTATGATTCTCCTCCGGGAATACCGGAGAGTGAGCCGATGCTGCCGTTAACGGCGCTAACACAAGTGTAGTCAGCAAAATGATAGCAAAGATAGCAAATCTCATTTGAGAAGCAGCTTAGCTTATTTTCTCCATGTCTTCCCCGCAACAGACCAGTGTGCCACCGCCCGCTTTGCTAACGGTGACTTCGTTACCGCATATATTGCATCTATACTTCTCGCCAACTTCTTCCACGGCCATGGCTGATTACCTCCTTTCTCAAAAACATTATTAAGCAAATTTTAAGAGACTTATCACCTCGCGTCAGTGACTTTTATCACATTATCCGATAGTAATTCTCCAGCTCCATTGCAATAAGAGAATTTTATCTTGCTGATTCCTTTATTTTGGAATAGGCTGTTTTACGACGAGTGGTTAATATTTGACATTAGTTATATAATTGATGTTATTCTTATAGCTCGCGCTATTTTAACCGTGAAATAGAGTGGTGTGAAATGCCAAGTGTAAAAGCATTTTTCACAAATATGTCAGCCCCGATACCTCTTCACAAAAAGCTCTACCTCGTCTTTCGTAACA
>CAYOKF010000188.1:0-3516 GCA_964404475.1 uncultured Dehalococcoidaceae bacterium
TAATGTAAGTGTGAATTCTCCCCTCCTCTCCCTTCGAATATCATTTATAATCTTCACTGGTGCCTGCATAAGTCGCCATATCAGAAAAAGCACAATTGCGCCCAATGGGATTTGCCAAGTTAAGCCGATTGTTATAGGGTCATTCCCTTTCTGAAGATAACCCGAAACCCCGCCAACCAAAACAAGTGTTCTGTCAGCAATATCCAATGGGTGCCAAATAAGAACTCTCCACCAATATTTAATAGTTCTCATGCCCTTATTCTACCACTAACCCATCCTGTTTCAAGTAGATAATACCAATTATTTCCGGCAGAGCTTGGCCTACTTATGCAGCTCAATAACATCGCCGTCCTGGAGGATATGGTCTCTT
This sequence comes from uncultured Dehalococcoidaceae bacterium, assembly GCA_964404475.1. Classification (GTDB taxonomy): domain Bacteria; phylum Chloroflexota; class Dehalococcoidia; order Dehalococcoidales; family RBG-16-60-22; genus CAYOKF01. Next base: position 371 of record CAYOKF010000188.1, read on the forward strand.
TTAACCATAATGCCATCGTGCTTTCCCGAACCCCAGAGGCGGGCGTATTTCATCCTGGCGGAGAAGTCTTTATGTACGCTGGCAGCAGCGTCTGCCAGTGTGCTGCCGCTGTCCAGCACGATGGGATCAGTGAGGTCTGGCTTCTCGCCGGGTGTCTTGGTATAAACGCGGATTATATCAAGAATTGTGTAGAGACTGCGTTTGAGTTCCTCCAGTCCGGTCCCGTTAGCCAGGGAGACGGCGACAACCGGTAGTTGACCGCTATACTTTTCCTGCAAGGTACGGTAGTTTTCGCCATTATCCAGGTCCATCTTGTTGCCCACCACCAGCGTCTTCTTCCGGTTAATGGGGGAGTCATTTTCTCCCGACTCTGCATTTCCCAGCCCGATCCTTATCGGCTCCATCTGGCTGCTGATGGTCTCCATCTGTTCCAGCGGTGAGAGGCTAAGGTCAATGACCACCAGCAGGGCGTCAGCCCGCCTGATGATATTGGCCAGCCACCACTCAGGTGGCTGATTGCTCAGGGGCGGGGTATCAATTAACTGTATCTGAATGTTCTCAAATTCCATCATGCCCGGGGTGGCCGTCTGGGTAGTAAAGGGGTAGGCTGCCACGGCGGGGGAGGCTTTGGTAACAATGCTGACCAGTTGCGATTTACCGGAATTGGGCAGACCGATTACCGCCACCTGGGCCGCCCCTACTTTCTCGATGGTCATTGACGCCCGCTGCGTGGCTGTTTTCTTATCCAGTGATTGGGTTAGCTTGGCGATTTTTGTTCTCAGTTCGGCGCGGAGATGGTCAGTTCCTTTGTGCTTGGGCATAACCGCCAGCATTTCCTCCAGCGCAGCTATCTTTTCCAGGGGGTTTTTCGCTGCCCGGTAGTTTCTTTCCGCTTCAAAGTAGGCCGGCGTAAGATTGGCTGGCATTGGTTACAGGTACTCCTTGATTCTTTTTGCCTGGTCCTGGCTCACACCGGCAGTGGCGGCCAGTTCATCCAGTGAGGCCTCCTTGATACCGCTGACGGAGCCGAACCGTTTGAGCAGAGTGCGCTTGCGTTTGGGGCCGATGCCGGGGATATTGTCCAGGACCGAACTAAAAGCTGCCCGCTTGCGAACACTGGTGTGGTAGCTGATGGCGAAGCGGTGTGCTTCATCCCGCAAGCGCTGCAGTAATTGGAGACCGGGTGAGGAACGGGGTAAAGTAACCGGACGGGATCGCTGCGGGAGAAAAATCTCCTCGTTTTCTTTGGCCAGACTGGCGATAGGCACGGTGCTCCCCGTTTCACATATTACGGACCGGGCGGCGTTAAGCTGTCCCTTGCCGCCGTCAATCAGGACAAGGTCAGGCATAATTGACCAGGTATCCGGGGTGGCAGCTTTGTCTTTGATATGCTTGAAGCGTCTCTTGAGCACCTCCTGTAACATGGCGTAGTCATTGGCGCCGGAGACGGTTTTAATCTTAAAACGTCGGTAGTGGGCTGGTCTGGCTTTGCCTTTTTCAAAGACCACCATGCTGCCCACGGCGGCTTTCCCCTGGATGTTAGAGACATCATAAGCCTCCATGCGCAGGGGCGGGTGCTTCAGCATTAGCTCCTTCTCTATTTCTGCCAGTGCAGTCTCCACCGCTTTCGGGGCAGCTAACTGCTTGATTTTGAGTTGTTCCAGGCCCTGCCGGGCATTTTCCGCAACGATATCAACCAGCTCCTTTTTGCTGCCGCGCCGTGGAACCTGAAGCTCCACCCTGCCTCCCCTCTTGCTCCGGAGCCATTCCCTGACAAGGGCCGTATCTTCTACGGGGTGCTGGAGAAGTAGCCGTGGTGGCAGATAAGGGCTGGAGTCATAGAACTGCTTGATAAAGCTGGTCATAATCTGTTTTGGCTTTTCATGGCGGGTGCCCTGCACAACAAAGCTCTCCCGGCCGGTCAGTTTATCATTACGGATGAAGAAAACCTGGACATAAGCCAGGTCTCTATCCTGGGCGAAGGCAATAACATCCTGCTCCCCCCTTACCCTGGTAGCGATTCTCTGCTGTTCAATAACTTTCTGGATGGCCTGTATCTGGTCCCGGTAGAAGGCAGCTTTTTCAAAGTCAAGGGCGGCGGCAGTTGCGTTCATCTTTTGCTGAAGCTCTTTGACCACCTTTTCCTGCTTTCCTTCCAGGAAAAGAATTACCTCCTTAATTATTTCCGCGTACTCCTCATGACTCACCGCTCCGATACAGGGAGCCGCGCAGCGCCCCAGATGGTACTCAAGGCAGGCGCGGGAATCAGTGCCGGTGATACGCTTGGAGCAAATACGGAAGGGAAAAATTCCCTTGATGACCTTCAGTGTCTCCCGTACTGACTTTGCATTGGTGAAGGGGCCGAAGTAACGTCCGCCGTCCTGTTCCAGGCGCCGGGTGACATAGACCCTGGGCCAGTCCGTAGCGGTCTCTATCTTGAGGTAGGGGAAGGTCTTGTCGTCTTTCAGGCGGACGTTATAGGGGGGACGGTGCCGCTTTATCAGGTTCAGCTCCAGGATGAGCGCTTCTTGTTCCGAAGATGTAAGGTAGAAATCAAGCTCGGCTACCCGTGTCACCATCCGCTTTATCTTTGCTGATAGCTTTTGCCTGGTACTGAAGTAGGACCGTACCCGGTGCTGAAGGTTGGCGGCTTTGCCCACGTAAAGGATATTCCCCTCGGCGTCCTTGAATAGATAGACGCCAGGACTGCCGGGTAACCGGTTAAGTTGTTCCGTTATCAGCCCGCCGGTCAACTTTGCTCTCCTTATAACTATCCAGAATTTATTCTAGCATAGCTCGTTTCATGAGCAAAGTAATTGGGGAGGGGAGACGGGCTGCAAACAGGCAAGTTCAGGCATCAGCCACCCGGGGGTGTGCCAAGGTCTGGCAAATATGCCGGGAGCTTAGCTCAGTGAAATCAGCCCTTGCTTGATAGCCACCACTACCGCCTCGGTGCGGGCATTGGCGTTCAGCTTGCGCAGGATGGAGGTCACGTGGTTTTTAATGGTTTGCTCGCTGATGCCCAGTTCCGCCGCAATCTGTTTGTTCAGAAATCCCCGGGCGATATAGTCGAGAATTTCCGTTTCTCTGGGGGTAAGTGGTGACAGGAAGGCTTCTGCCTCACTTCGCCAGTAAAGTTCCTGAAA
>CAYOKF010000189.1:0-3468 GCA_964404475.1 uncultured Dehalococcoidaceae bacterium
GTTAACACCCGCGGCGTTTTTATAGTTTGCCAAGCTGTAGGCCGCGAGATGTTAAAGCAGAAGAGCGGCAGGATTGTAAATCTGTCATCAGTCAGGGGCAGGTACGGTCTGCCCTCCAATTATGCCGCCTACTGCGCCAGCAAGGGTGCTGTTGATACCTTGACCCGGACACTCGCCTGTGAGTGGGCTAAAAGTAATATAACCGTAAATGCCATAGGTCCTACGATCGTTGAGACCGATCTAACCCGTACTGCCCTTCAAGACCCTGCGTATGCCGCGCAGATGAAAGCGCGCATACCCATGGGCCGCTGGGCGCAGCCTGATGATATTGTCGGACCGGTTGTTTTCTTTGCTTCTGAGGCTGCCAAGTTTGTTACCGGACAGGTTCTCTACATAGACGGTGGCGTCACCACCTGGTAAAGACAGGACCGGATCGCCTTATCCGTCAGGGGGTGGCTAGTTGGAGTCAGCGGTGAGATATTTTGACTAGTGGATTGGACCGAAGAACAAGGTCATCATTGTAAAGGGGTTAGAACGTATGAAAAAGGTTACCTTGGATCAGGTGAAGCCGTATGATGCGGCAGCGCATTTCAAAATGGTAGCTCTCCGGTTAAGCGGCAAGGAGGAAACCGGGGCAGAGAAATTCTGGGTAGGACTCTCCCATTTTCTTCCCGAAGGCGGGGCAGAATTCGGCGCAACATCAGCGGAGAAATTTTACTTCGTCCTCGACGGAGAAATCACGGTCAAGACCGAAACAGAAGAGATTACCGTGGGCCCCCAGGAAGCAGTTTACATCGCGCCCGATGAGGGAAGGTCAATACTTAACAAAACCAATAAACCGGTGAGCATGCTGGTAGTGATAAACTACTAGAAGACGTTCTTTTACAGTCCGAGTGATTCGTTTGCCCATTAATCCGGGCAGAATCACTCGGACTGTTGAGAAGGAGCTGGTGAGCGGCTGTATGACCGGGGTTCCCGGCTGTTGTTGCAGCCCCTTCTCAGATGATAGTTAGGCTGTCTGGCCGGGCATACGTAATTTCCGGAGCTAACCCCCGCCAGGCGGACAAGTAATGAAGGAAAGAGGGCATTGATATGCAAGCTAAAGATGTCAGCAATATATCGATAATTGGCGCCGGCTTTATTGCCCCCGGTGTTGCCCAGATCTTTGCCACCAAAAACTACAATGTTTGTATCTATGCCAGAAGGCAGGAGGCATTACCGGAAGCCCTTGACCGCATCCGCTCAAATCTCCTCACCATGGCGAAGAGCGGGCTAGGCTCGGAAAGCGATATTGAGCCAGCGATAAGCAGGATAAAAACCACTACCGACCTGGCTGAGGCAGCTAGCGAAGCCCACCTGATTATCGAGTGTGTTGCCGAGAAACTTGATGTCAAGCAGAATATTTTTCAGCAGTTAGACCAGCTCTCTCCCAAAGATGCCATACTGGCGACAAATACCTCCGTAATCAGCATCACGGAAATCGCCTCTACATCAGCCAACAAGGGAAGAATTCTCGGGACCCATTTCTGGAATCCCCCTTATATGATTCCCCTGGTAGAGGTGGTCAAGGGAGATGAAACCTCGGATGAAGCCATGGAAATAACTTATCAGGTCCTCCAGAGTGCCGGCAAATACCCGGTAAAATGCATGAAGGACGTGCCCGGATTTATCGCCAATCGGTTACAGCATGCCCTGTGGCGAGAGGCCATATCCATCGTGGAACATGGCATCGCTGACGCAGCTACCGTTGACGCTGCGCTTAAACAGGGATTCGCTATTCGCCTGCCGGTGCTGGCGCCACTGGAAACTGCGGACATGGTGGGGCTTGATTTAACCCTGTCCATCCATGATTATATTCTCAAGCATCTTGAATCCTCCCCCAATCCCTCACCCCTGCTCCGGGAAAAAGTGGAAAAAGGTGAGTTGGGATTCAAGACCGGAAGCGGGTTTCAAAACTGGTCTGCTGAAGAAGCCCAGAAGTCCCGAAATAAGCTCTTGGAGTACCTTATCGACTGGACGAAAAGGGAACAGGGCATAAGCTAAAAAACAAGACCTAAACTTAATACTATAGAATCTATTTTGGAGGAGGGAAGAATGGATAAACTTATCATTACGGCTGCTTTGACGGGTAACATCACCCTACCCACGCAGACACCTTACCTGCCGATGACGCCGGAGCAAATTGCTGACGACGCAAAAAGGGCAGCCGATGCCGGCGCAGCCTCAATACACGTCCACGGCCGAGACCCTGAGACAGGCAAGCCGACTACTGATCCCGAGGTATACCGGGAAATCGCCACCCGCATCAAAGAGAAGACTGATGCCATTGTTTGCATAACCACCGGCGGTACTATGTACATGAGCGCCGAGGAAAGGGTAAGAGTCGTCCCCGCCCTCAAACCGGAGCTGGCCACGTTCAATATGGGTTCAATCAATTTCTCCATCCATCCCATAGCAGAACGGTACAAGGATGAGGACTACGTCTACCCGTGGGAGAAGGAATTCGCCGAGAGTACCAAGGAATTCATCTTCCGCAACACCTTTGCTGATATGGAACACTTCTGCAAGACCATGGAGGAAAATAACACCAAACCTGAGCATGAGTGTTATGACGTTGGTCACCTTTACAATATGTACTATTTGCTGAGGAAGGGCTTTCTCAAGCCCCCCCTGTGGATGCAGTTTGTCACCGGCATTCTGGGCGGAATAAACTCCGATTTGGAAAACATTATGTTCATGAAACAGACCGCTGACCGTCTGTACGGTGTTGACCAGTATCACTGGTCGGTCATTGGGGCTGGCTACCCGGCGGAATTCAATGCCTGTGCCCTGGCCATAATGATGGGCGGACACGCTCGCGTCGGTCTGGAAGACAATATATTTATTGAGCGCCGCGTTCTTGCCAAGAGCAATGCGGAACTGGTCGAGAAGGTGGTCAGAATCGCCAGAGAACTTGGTAGAGAGATAGCCACTCCTGACGAAGCCCGCCAAATCCTCGGCTTAAAAGGCAGGGACAAGGTCAATTACTAGGGTAGACTGACACATTTAGACAAATTAATATTGATAATCATAATAGCCAGAGATTAACGCTCTTTAGTGGAGCTTATAGTGGAGGTAAGATTAGCTGATAAGGAGTATGTCAGCTAGTGTCAGTTACTCCTGGCGGGTAGGCGTTTTATCCGGAGCTTGAGGGAGACAGTCATGAAATCAATATTAGATAAGTTGATCACCAAATCACCGTTGCTGGCCAGGGTGACCTTCTCTATATTGCTTCTTGGTATCAGTCTGTTATTAAGACTAACCGCAATAAGGCACCGCTCTTTCCAGAACCACCTTAAAGAAAAGAACCTTATCGTACAGGTAAAGCTCAAGGATAACACATCGGGCAGGTACCTTACTTTCAGTGACGGGAAGATTATTTCAAAAAGTGGAATTCATCCCAGTCCCGATGTTTGTATGACCTTCACC
>CAYOKF010000190.1:0-3465 GCA_964404475.1 uncultured Dehalococcoidaceae bacterium
TGACATTATAACTCCGCAAATGCAGCAGGAGCTCTACCAGCGCAGTGGATATAATTTTGTCCGCCTTGAATATGGCCGCAAGTTACCACAGGACGACGATGCTGAAAATAAATATACCCGCTCACTGGCTATCCTGGAGCAGTGGCTGCAACAGGGCATCCTGATTAAGGATGATAAACCAGCTATTTATCTCCATGACCACCATTTTCTCTACCAGGGGGAAGAAAAGCGGCGTCGGGGCATCACCGCGGTGGTGCGGCTGGAAGAGTCCGGTCAGGCAGCCGTTCGTCCTCATGAGGGTACGATGCAGGAGCCGAAAAGCGACCGGCTAAATCTGCTGTGGGCGCTCCAGGCCAATACCAGTTCGATATTTACCCTGTTTACCGATACGGAGCAGCAGAGTGTTTCTTCTCTGCTGGCGGCCCAGGATCAGGAAAAACCCTTGCTCGAATTATTGGTTGGTGATGGGGGCGAGGGTCATCGTATCTGGGCTATAACCGGGGCTGAGGTTATCAAGCAAATATGTGCTTACCTCGCTGATAAGCCACTTTATATTGCTGACGGGCATCACCGCTATGAGAGTGCCCTTAACTATTTAAAGGAAAGGCGTGCCTGTTCAGGAGGGGTATCCGGGGAAGAACCCGTTAATTATGTGATGATGACATTAGTGGAGCTTAATGACCCCGGCCTCATTATCTTACCGGCACACCGGCTGGTTCGCGGGATATCAGGGCCGGTACTTGGCGAACTGATGGACAAACTGGAGGTATTCTTTAACATTGAGGGATTGCCGTTAAATATATCCGGTGTCTGGCCAAGGGTTGACCGCTGGTTGAGTGAAGATACAGATAGCATCAAGTTAGTCCTTTTTGGGTTGGACCGGGAACAACTTTTTCTACTCAAACTGCATGATTTGGATGCAATCAGTAAGATGATGCCTTACTTCCACTCCGAGGTATATAAACGTATGGATGTTAGCATCCTGGACCATATTATACTCGAGGACTTACTGGGGCTGCGGAGGGATAAGGAGGAGACATCTCTCGGCTATAGTTATGACCGTCTGGACGCGGTAAACAAGATACTGGAGCAGGAATATCAGCTGACCTTTCTGCTAAGTCCGGTCAGGACAGAGGTGGTCAAGGCCATTGCCGATGCCGGCGACAGAATGCCCAGAAAGTCGACTTATTTCTATCCAAAGCTACCCTCGGGATTGATTTGCCACCGGCTGGTGTGAACACCTTTAGCTTTTCGGGCAGTACAGGAACTGTTACGTTTGACGGTTTTAACGCATTTATGGTAGTATTAAATTGATTTTAAGACGGTTTGCCGGGGATTTTGTGGAAAAATTCCCGTTTTTCTTTAATTCTTAAACTACTCAGAAAGTCAGTACCGCTACCTTGGGGTAAGGGACATGCAGGTTGAGGAAGAGTTAGCCGGATTTTCACCACAGAGAGACATGCTGCTCACTATCGGTGTTTTTGACGGGGTTCATCTCGGCCATAGACATCTGATTTCCCGGCTAGTATCCCAGGCGAGACAGCAGAATCTACTGTCCGGTGTGGTGACCTTTTATCAACACCCCAGGGCTATCGTCGCCGGTGCCAGCTTGCCATTCCTGGCTGATCCCGAGGAGAGAAGCCAATTTCTCAAGGGAGAGGGCGTTGATGCGGTTATTCTTCTCTCCTTTACCGTCCAACTGGCTGAACTCAGCATCCGTCAGTTTGCTGATCTGTTACAGAAACACCTCAGAATGCGCGGGCTGGTAATCGGGCCTGACTTTGCTGCGGGCAGGGGGCGGGAGGGGGATATTGATACCCTCCGCAAAGTGGGTGAGGAGATGGGCTTCAGTGTAACCACTGTTTCTCCATTGGTAATTAACGGTGAGGTAGTCAGCAGCACGCTTATCCGGAAGGCGGTAGCCGAGGGAGATATGGGCAAAGTAGCCAGACTGGCCGGTCATCCCTATAGTCTTCACGGGCAGGTGGTTAGCGGGACGGGGCGGGGTGCTGGCCTGGGTTTTCCTACCGCCAATCTGGATATAGACCAGAATCAGGCAATACCGGCCGATGGTGTTTACGCGAGCTGGGCCTATGTTGATGGTAATGCCTATCAGTCGATGACCAACATTGGTATCTGCCCTACCTTCGGTGGCTGTGAGCGTACTGCTGAGATTTTTCTCCTTGATTACCAGGGTGATCTCTATGGTCATGAACTGAAGGTTGAGATTATTGAGCGGCTTCGCGACGAAGTGAAATTTGATAGTGTAGCCGAGCTACAGAAGCAGGTGGCGGAGGATGTGAAGCGCGGGAAAGCGATATTAGCGGCAAGGAGTCAAAACTAGTCGTGGTAGATAGAGCGGAACCGATAAGCCCCCAGGGAACAAGGCGCTTGCTCAGGCGCGGAGTAGCTGAAATCATCGTTGAAGATGAGATGATTGAATTGCTCCGTTCCGGTAAGAAGCTGCGCTTAAAGGAGGGTTTTGACCCCAGCTTTCCTGATATTCACCTGGGTCATATGGTGGCGCTGCGCAAGCTGCGCCAGTTTCAGGAGCTGGGCCATCAGGTTATCCTCATCGTGGGCGACTGGACAGCTCAGATTGGTGACCCCAGCGGGGTATCGGTCACCCGGCCAATGTTAACTGCTGAACAGGTTAAGGCTAATGCTGAGACCTACATGAAGCAGTTCTTCAAGATAGTTGACCGGGAAAAGACCGAAGTGCGGTGGCAGAGCGAGTGGTTCGGCGGGTTTAGCCTGGCCGATGTTATCCGGCTTAGCAGCAGGTTCACCGTTGCCCAGTTCCTGGCTCGTGATGATTTCAACAAGCGGTATAACGAAGGACGCCCCATCGCCATCACCGAACTGCTTTACCCTCTGCTTCAGGCCTATGACTCGGTGGCTATTCAGGCTGACGTTGAATTCGGCGGCACTGACCAGAAGTTTAATTTCCTGGTGGGCAGGGAGCTGCAAGCAATGATGGGGCAGAGCCCTCAGCAATGCTTCATGACACCGTTGCTGGTGGGTACTGACGGCAGCCAGAAAATGAGCAAGAGCCTGGGAAACTACATTGGCGTTGACGAACCGCCGGAAGATATTTACGGCAAGACAATGTCCATCCCGGATGAGTTGATACTTGACTATTTTGATTTGGTGACTGACGTTGCCGATGAAGAGCTTGAGGAATTCCGGCAGAAAATGGCGGACAAAAGCTTCAACCCGATGCCGCTGAAGAAGCGGCTGGCGCGGGAGCTGGTTACCCAGCTTTACGGCCAGCAGGAGACTGAAGATGCTGAGCAGCACTTTGAAAGAGTGGTGCAGAAAAAAGAAATGCCGGAGGAAATAGAGGAGTTGCCCCTTTCCTTTAAAGAAGGGTGTCCGCCTATTAATAAATTGCTCGCCATGCATGAAGTTACCAGTAGTACTGGTGAAGCAAGTCGGCTGATTGTCCAGGGGGCAGTAAGCATT
>CAYOKF010000191.1:0-3453 GCA_964404475.1 uncultured Dehalococcoidaceae bacterium
AGACCCTGGATGAGGCTACCGATAAATGGGGTGTAAAGGTAACCAGGGTGGAGGTTAAAGAGATCCAGCCACCCCATGATATATCTGAGGCTATGAGCAAGCAAATGAAAGCTGAGCGAGAGAAGAGAGCCACTATCCTGGAAGCTGAGGGTTACCGGCAGAAACAGATACTGGAAGCTGAAGGTGACAAACAAAACGCGATACTGGTGGCTGAAGGTGACCGGCAGGCAGCGATATTGAGAGCCGAGGGTGAGGCTAAAGCGATAGAGAATGTATCGACAGCAGCCGATAAATTCTTTATCGGCAATGCACAGTTGCTGAAACAACTTGAAGTGACCCAAGCCTCACTCCAGGATAATACCAAGCTCGTTGTATCCGATCAGTCAAGGTTGATTAATGTTCTGGGACTTACGGAAGCACTGGCTGGAATGCAGTCTAAAGGCGAAACACAATCAAAGTCAAAGTAAGCACTTGAACTGGCGTTGACTGTTGCGTTTATGACCCTGAAAAGTATTTTTTGAAAAGGAGATTGGAAATGGCTCTGGAACAGATTGCGGACAAGATTGTAGAGACTGATGTACTGGTAGTTGGCGGCGGAATCGCCGGCTGCCCGGCCGCCGCTAAGGCTGCCGAGCACGGCCTGAAAGTCATACTGGCCGAGAAGGCAAAGACCGATAGAAGCGGCAGCGCAGCACAGGGTATTGATCACTTCCCTGGCTTTTTCGAGCGTGGTCTTACGGTCAGGGAATGGTATGAAGCCTTGAACTCTTACGGGTTAGAGCATGCTTTCCATGGAGGAGTGCCCTTCTCAGACCCGACCAGGCTATACCGGATTTACGCTAATGGACAGTGGTCGGTAGAAGAGCTGGAAAAGATGGGAGTTACCATGAGATGGACTGATGGTGACTATCGTTTCATGAACGCCGAGTCCCACTGGAAGGGACCAACCATGCGGGTACACTGGCAGAACGTAAAGCCGCAGATGGCAAGGGGAGTACGAAAGGCCGGGGTAAATGTCCTTGAGCGGACAATGGTTATTGACCTGCTCACCAATAATGGCGCGGTGGTAGGTGCCACGGCAATCGACACCCGTAGCGGAGAATTTATCGTTATCAAGGCCAAGGCTACGGTAATAGCTACCGCTGCTTGTTCCCGTGTCTATAATCCTGAGACCCCTCAACCCTGGAAGTACAAATTCAAGTATCATTGGTGTCCGGCATCGGTTTCCGGAGATGGCTGGGCCATGGCTTACCGGGCCGGTGCGGAGTTGGCCAACATGGAGATGACGGAAAGAGGATACAGGTTCCGCGATGATCAAACTCTTTCCTGGGGCAACACAGGAAATGAAGGAGTCGAAGCGAAGAATGTTACCTGGTATGGAGAAGAGGTACGTGGTCCGCGGCGTGAGCAACTGGAGCGACAAGGCGTAGATCCGTTCTACATGAGCTTTGAACATCTGCCCGACGACTTCATCAAGAGGATAGAGGTTGCCTACGTAGACGAGAGGATAGTATCATTCAAGGTAGCTGAGGACCGTGGTTTTAACCTCAGGACACACTGGTACGAGCAGATGGACGCCAGACCTAACCAGCTCCATGTACCTCCGGGAATAAACGCCGATGGCGACTTTAGGGCTACACTTAAAGGCCTTTATGCCATCGGTGATTGTGTCGCTGGCTCCCATAATGTAGCTGCCTGCGCAGCAAGCGGATTCCTCATCGGCGATAGCATACACGAATTCGTTAATAATACAGCCAAGCCAGCTATTGATGAAACCCAGGTGGAGAGCCTCAAACAGGCTGCGTTAGCACCACTGAGCGTAATAAATGGCACCGAGCCAATGGAGCTGGAGAGCGCCATCAGATATGTAGTTGATCGTTATGTAGGCTTGCATAAAGCTGAAGGTAAACTCCGCGAAGGACTGAGGAGGCTCGGGTCGCTGCGGCGAGTGTTCCTGCCCCAGCTAGCAGCGAAGAACCCTCATCACCTGATGAGATGCCTGGAAGTCCGCAACCTGTTTGACGTGGCCGAGCTGCACATTCAGTCAACCCTGAACAGAAAGGAATCCCGAGGCCGTTACCTTCGGCTTGATTACCCGGAAAGAGACCCGGCGCTGGATGGCCTGCTAAGTTATCAGCGACTGGAAAATGGCCAACCGATACTGGAGATGAGGAAGGTAACACCGATGGCGTTTACCGAAGACCATAAAGAGGAAAGATAAATACCGGCGAAAACTGATTATAAAAAATGTAGCTGCTGCGACAAAGGCTATGACCTGTGCCCTCTTGACGTTTTTCGGATTACACTGTCATCACCGTCCGCATTTCCTGAGAAATGTCCCGAAGTCACCGCTAATTCCCGCGTGCTGATGGCTAAAATACTACTTTCAAGTGGCTGATTTACTACCATTAGTTATATACAAGGCGTTTACGGCTGCACTAGACTTACCACGTATAGAGGTTTGCAGTAATCCAAAATAACATAATCTTTATGGTTGTAATTAGATAAAAGAACGGAATCAGTAAGATTATGGATTTGAACTCCTTAACGGTTGTGCTCTGGCAGGTGTGTTTAATCGAGGCCCTTGTATGTCTTATTCTACTGGTCAGCATTATACTGGCAACAAGCAGGTGGCGCATGGCAATACGGCGAGCCGTGGCTGGAGTAAGGAGAGGCGCAACGGCTAGAGCCGAAGAAGAAGCAGCGGCTGGAACCGATAAAGAAGCAATGCCTGAAACCAGCCGAGAAGCAATGACCAGCACCGATAAAGGAAAGGTAACTATAACCAACACAGGGAGGCTATTGACGGGATTTCCCTCTACAATCGGCAGGTATGCCGGGCATCTAAAGAGAGCTACCGGCAACGTTCCAAAGAGACTCGGCTATACCATTGCTTCGCTAATCAAGCGGAGGAAAAGACCAGCCGAAGTATTAACTGAAATTCCCGCAGACATTTCCGATTACACCGTACATCTCAAGAACCATGCTGGTGTAATTCGCGGCCTCACTCAAGTCTCTCGCGAGCTCAAGGAGGAAGTCAACAAGCAACACGATATTCTGAGAGACTTACTTGCCGTAATCGAAGAGGCTCCGTCTACCGTAAAACCAGCGGGTACGGGAGACCGCATATCACCGCTGGCTGACGCTGGCCAACAAGCACTACCGATAGAGCATAAGCTTACCGACAGTCATGAAGAAGTAAGTCGGATTCCGGGGCACTTCCAGTATCAGCAGCCGGTTGAGAAACAGGAAACGGCAACTAAAAAAGCTCCGGCGAAGAAACCGAGCCTACCTACAAGACACACTCTAGCTACCAAGGAAGCCATTGCCAGCCAGGCACGCTGATTTCGGTGAGGTAAAGATCCCGGGTATAAACAGACGACATCACCGCAGCCTTGCCTTTCACATCGCCTCTATTGTCTCGCCTAAACCTTATCTTTGGGTAACGTCACA
>CAYOKF010000192.1:0-3447 GCA_964404475.1 uncultured Dehalococcoidaceae bacterium
ACTATAATGCCAGAGTAGGACGGAAGGAAGAACCGGAACGCTACAAAAGACAGCAATCCTACTTTACCGGCGTCAACGCCATACCCTACACTGAACTACGCCTGGGAAGGCTGGTTTATACCAACTGGCCCAACGTGCCACCCTACGAGAAGGGAACCGATGTTCAGCTGGCTACCGATATGCTGACTCATAGCTACAAGAATAATTACGACGTGGCGATTCTGGTTGCCGGGGATAACGACTACGTCAGCGCCATCCAGGCGGTCAAGGATAACGGCAAGCATGTTGAGATAGCCCTGTTCGGCAAAGAAGGAACTTCCCGCCAGTTAAGAAGCGTCGCTGACAAAGTGATTAATATCAATAAACAGATGCTTAAAAATTGCTGGAAATAATAACCAGACAAATCCAATGAGGGAAAAGGAGAAAAAAAGCAGACAGTCAAAAGCCCGCTTTGGTGAGCCCCTCTCGCTGGAAAAGGGCACCATCAGCAAAGACTGGGGTGGCCGATTACCCATAGCCCTCATTTACCCCAACTCATACTACCTGGGCATGTCCAATCTGGGAGTCCACACCATCTATGGCATGTTAAATGACTACGGCGAGGTTGTTGCGGAGAGAGTTTTCTGGGAAAAAGAAGGCAGAGAGAGAAAGCAGCCTCCTTTGTCTCTGGAATCAAGACGACCGCTAGCTGACTTTGCCGTCATTGCCTTCTCGGTTGCCTACGAACTCGACTATTTTAACGTTGTCAATATACTGAAAGCCAGTGGTATCCCGCTCTACGCCGCTGACCGTGACGAGCGGCATCCGCTGGTTATCGCCGGTGGGCCCTGCATCACGGCCAACCCCATGCCACTCGTTCCCTTCTTCGACTTCCTGTGCATTGGTGAGGCAGAGCCAATCATCCCCACCCTGATTCCCCTGCTACTGGAAGGCGCCTGCGGCAAGCGCAGTGAGCTATTACCGGCACTGTCCTCGCTGCCCGGTGTCTATGTCCCCGGCTATGCCAGTAAGCCGGTAGCCCGGCAGTGGGCCAGGAACCTGGATGACTACCCCGTTAACTCTGTAATCATCACCCCGGATACCGAGCTGGGTAATTTATATCTTATCGAGGTAGAGCGCGGCTGTAACCGGGGCTGCCGTTTCTGTCTGGTAAGCACCGCTTTCAGCCCGATGCGCTTCCGCTCTGCGGACATAATAGCCGGGCAAGCCAGGCGAGGACTCGAACATGGAAAACGCATCGGGCTGGTCGGCCCGGCGGTCACTGACCATCCCCAAATCGAGGAAATAATGGCCAGGCTGCGCCAGAGCGGGGCCGGTCTTTCCATAAGCTCACTGAGAATCAAGCCGCTACCCCGTAAAGTGTTGTCAGAACTGGCTCAAAGCGGAACACGCACCGTCACCATTGCGCCGGAGGCCGGCTCATCACGCCTGCGCCATTTGATAAAAAAGGGCATCTCTGAAGATGATATCCTGCAGGTAATCAGCCAGGTTGCGCAAGAGGGCATCAAACAGCTCAAGCTCTACTTTATCATCGGTCTGCCCACGGAGGCCGATGAAGATATCGAAGAAATCTTCAGGCTGACCTTGAAAGGAAAGGAAATCATCGACCGAAACAAAAGCGGCACCCGCCTTACCATCAATATCGCTCCCTTTGTACCCAAGGCAGGAACACCCTTCCAGTGGCTGCCCATGGCGCCGGCCGAGATATTAAATAACCGCGTATCCCTGCTGAAAAAGAGCCTGCCTTCTCAAGGAATCCCGCTTAGATGTGAAAGCCCGGCGTGGAGCCGGGTCCAGGGGGTTTTATCCCGCGGTGACAGCCAACTGGCCGAGATACTGGCTGGTATCGACGAAATCTCGCTGGCGGGCTGGCGCAAAGCGATTGAGCAACACCACATTGATACCGATTTTTATATCAATCAGCGATGGGGCTTTGACCAGAAGTTACCCTGGGAGATTATAGACTCAGGCAAGAAACCTGAGCACCTTGAGCGTGAACTGGTGAAGGCTTTAGGCTAGGTTTTATTTACAGGCTGTGCACCCACTTTACCGCATTGAGGAAAACCTGGAAACCATCACCGTATTTCCGGTCACCGATTCGGGTCCACTGCGGGTGCTGTGTGCCCCGGATATAGCGCTCCGGGTGCGGCATCAGGGCAAAGACCCTGCCTGAAGAGTCACAAATACCGGCAATACTGGCTACGGAACCGTTAGGATTACCAGGATAGCCGGTCTCCCGGTTGCCCTTCTCATCAGTATAATACACCGCCACATTCAGCGCTGGTAAAACACCGGCATCAGCGATAAACTTGCCTTCGCCGTGAGCCACCGGCAGGTACATGCGGTCTATACCGCGGGTGAAAACGCAGGGGCTTTCCGGATTCACGCCCAGGTGCACCCAGCGGCATTCAAACCTGCCGGAGTCATTGGTGGTCAGCGTTATCCGTGACTCACCGCCATTACCGGGCTCAGGTAGAATGCCCGCTTTCACCATCACCTGAAAGCCATTGCAAATCCCCAGAATCAAGCCCCCGCCGTCAACAAACTCCCTGATATCACCGCCCAGATTCAGTGCCAGTTCGTTAGCCAGCACCTTGCCGGCAGCAATGTCATCACCATAGGTAAAACCACCGGGAATGGCCATTATCTGGTAATCAGCCAGGCGCTGCTCACCGCTGATCAGGCGGTTAACGTGAACCGAGGTCACCCTGGCTCCCGCCTGCTTAAAGGCAAAGACAGCTTCCTGATCGCAATTCGTCCCCGGCCCGCGTAATACCAGTGTTCTTACTTCAGCCATTGATTACCACCGTAACGGCTTCTGCCAGGCTTCCTTCAAATCAGCCAGGCCAACCACAGTTTGCCCGCCCTTCACGCCTTCTATCTCCAGCACGTCAGAGCCGGTAATCCGGCCAATGGCGGCCAGGGCGGTGCCTTTCATTACCTGTTCAAACCTTTCTTTGTTCTCCGGCGCTACCTCAACAACAAACCGGCTGTTAGACTCCGCAAAGAGAATAAAGTCATCCCGGTCAACCGGCTCACCGAGGGGTACCATATTTAGATTGATATCAACCCCCAGCTCCCCGGCAAAAGCCATCTCAGCCACCGCCACCCCGAGACCGCCATCACTGCAATCGTGACAGGCCCGGACCAGTCCCTGTGCAGTGGCGGTGCTCAGCCTGTCCATCAACTCTTTGGCCTGCCGCGGGTTTACCTCGGGTACCCGGTTACCGATGAAACCCCGGCTGGCGAAATACTCGGAACCACCAAGCTCAGCATTGGTGATACCCGCGATATAAATCAGGTCACCAGTCTGCTTGAAGTCCATTGACACTGTTTTCCCGGCGTCATCGATAACGCCGAGGGCGGAGATAAGCAGCGTGTGCGGAATGGTGATTATGTTACCTTCATATTCAAACTCGTTGTTCAGGCTGTCCTTACCGGAAATAA
>CAYOKF010000193.1:0-3441 GCA_964404475.1 uncultured Dehalococcoidaceae bacterium
GTATTTTCAAAACGCAAGGTGATATAATCAGACGCTGAATTACCCTGATAAGGGTAAGAATAATAAAAAAGGAGGTTGCAGGACGTGTTAGATGAGCTTTCAATTCCAAAAGAATGGGCTGCGGAAGCGGATGTTCTTGTCATCGGGGCGGGAACTGCCGGTTTAGCCGCAGCGGTTGAGGCCACTGCGGCAGGAGCCGAAGTGGTAGTTCTGGAGCAGATGCCATCTTGTGCTGGCAGTCTCTCGGTCTGCGCTGGCAATATTAACTTTGCCGGAAGCGGCTTTCAACGGAAACAGGGTATTGAGGATAAGCCCGATAATTACTATGAAGATGGTCTCAAGGGTTGCCGTGGGGAGAAGGCAATGTGGAGGGCGTTTGTGGATAATCACCTTCAGTCCTATGAGATGATTACCGGTCTGGGCTACGAACCTATGGCGGTATGGCTTCTCCCCGGTCATAATATACCGAGGTCTCACTACTTCGTCGGTGGGGGTCCCCAGCTCCTCAAACTTCTTGAGCGTGGCAGCAGGGAGCGGGGCGCTAAAATCCTCTTCAACCATAAGGCTCAGAGATTGATTGTGGATCCTGAGCGTAAAAGAGTTATTGGCGTAAAGGCGGAATCAGACAAAAATATCATGAACTTTAAAGCTAGAAAAGCGGTAATCATATCTTCGGGTGGCTTTGGTAACAACCCCAGGATGGTGGAGGAGTTCAAGGGTCTCAGTTATGCCAAAAGGTGCTTGCCTACGATGAGAGGGCATACCGGGGAAGGCATCAGAATGGCTATGGCAATTGGCGTGGCTACCAGTCATATCGGCACTGCCGCGATGCCATCGACTCCCATGGATGCCAATACGAAAAACCCGGCTGCCATTACGCTTCACCATACCTTGTGTGGCTCCATATTTGTCAATTCCCAGGGTAAACGGTATGTGGATGAATGCCTCCAGATCTTTCCTTATCTGGGTGAGTCTTCCTTTGCGCAAGCCGGTGACAATGTTTATACCATTTATGATAGTAAAATCAGGGAAATGATAGAACTTGTTGATTGGTCCATATACCAGGAATATCAGGATGACACGCTTGAAGGGCTGGCCAAACAACTGGGCATAGAACCGGGAGCGCTTAAGGAAGGGATAAAAGAATACAACGATGATATTGATCAGAATGGATACGACACGAAGTTCGGGAAGAAGCTGCTGCTGGCACACGTAAATGCGCCTCCGGTGAAGGTAGAGCAGCCCCCATTTTATGGACTCAAATTGATGCAATGCTTTACCTCATATAAGGGCGGGCTGAAGATTAACGAAAAGGCGCAAGCTATAGACCAGTACGGGAATGTTGTTCCTGGATTGTATGCAGCCGGCGAAGGCGCTGGTGGTTTATTCGGTGAGGGCTACTATCTCTGCGGAACTATGATCTGCATGTCGCTGACCTTTGGTCGTCTCGCCGGAATAAACGCCGCTGCGGAATAAGCTTAATTTAAACCCGCTTGGTAGCTGCCGTTAATTGAACGCGGCGGGGAAAGTGTAACCTTTAAATATTAAACACGGTTTTTATGATGTCTGTCATGATTAATAAAGGTGAGTGCGAAGGCTGCGGCACCTGTCTGGCGATATGCCCTAATTCGGCAATTGTTTTAAAAGAAGTAGAAGGCTCAATCATCGCTGAAATAGTTAACGAGCTGTGTGATGAGTGTGGTGAGTGTATAGAGTTTTGTTTAAGGGGGGCAATTAATAAGGTTTAAATGCTTGCCTGCCTCTCCCCTCCACTTGCTCATCCGGGTCTCATCATGTTCGGCAAAAACAGAGCTATCTGAGGAAAAGCAATCAGGATAACCAGGCAGACTAGCATTGAGCCCAGGAAGGGGAATGCTCCCCGGAATATGGTGTAAACGGGTACGTCCCGGACATAACCCGCGAGGCCGAAAACCACCATGCCAACCGGTGGAGTAATATGCCCCATCAGTACCGTAATAATTGTCAGCGTTGCCAGCCAGACAGGGTCAAACCCCAGGCTTACCAGTACCGGATGTAGAATTGGCACGGTAAGCATCAGCATTGCCATGATATCCATAATGAAACCAATCAGGATGAAGAATATCAGGGCAATTACCAGAATGACATAAGGTGAAACGTCAAGCACGGCTATGGTTTCTGACAGGAGCATGGGAATCTCGGTTACTACCAGGAACCGACTGTAAATCATGGTGCCGATGATAAGGAGAAAGACCATTCCGTACAGTTTGGCGGATTCGCGGAGCGCGGAGATAAAGCCCTGCCAGGTTAAGCGTCTGTTAGCCAGGCCGATGACGATAACCCCAAAGACGCCGACCGCCCCCGCTTCGGTAGGGGTGAAGAAGCCGGCATAAATACCACCCAGCACCAGTATAATTAAAATTATGCTGGGGATAGTAAGCCTGGTTGAGACAAACCGCTCCTTCCAGCTGGCTCTAGGTGATGGTTGAGCCAGTTCGGGGTTTATCCGGCACAGAATCCATATCGTAACCATAAAGAGGAGGGTTAGGAGTATCCCCGGCAATACACCGGAGATAAAAAGTATGCCTATGGACTGGTTGGTGATAATAGCATAGAGCATGAAGCCCATACTGGGAGGGATTAAGAAGCCCAGATTGCCGCCGGCGGCGAGGACGCCGAGTGACAGCTTATCATCATAATGATATTTCCTCATCTGCGGTAGAGCAACCGCGGCTACCGTCGTCGCCGTGGCAAGAGCACCGCCGCAGATGGCAGCGAACATGGCACAGGCTCCCGAGGTTGCCATAGCCAGGCCGCCACGCCAGTGCCCTATCCACTTGTGGATGGCTTCAAAAGCACCATCACTCAGTCCTGTTTGAGAGGCAAGGAACCCCATTGATACAAAGAGGGGTATAACGCAAAAAGTGTACGAAGCTGATGTCCTGAAGGCATCTATGGCCAGGATGTTCAGCCCTCCCTCCATCCCTCTTACGATACCCAGCCCGATGAATCCGACAAGAGCCATAGATATACCAATGGGCATATTCAGGAAGATAAACACGAAGACCACGACAATGCCAATGAGGCCCATCATTTGCAGGCTCATTTTTTAAATGCTCCAATTACAAAATTAATAATGTTAATTAAGAGTAAGATGCCAGCCATTATACTGCCGAAGGCGACTACGTATAAGAAGGGATAGTAGGGTATACCCAGTATCCCGGTTACCTTACCTATGTCCCGGATGAATGCCGCCTGTAATATGCTTTGCCAGCCAATCAAAGCGAAGACAACCATGGAAATGAAATCGGTCACTATATCAATAATCCGCTGTGCTTCCGGAAAACGGGATGTCAACACGTTAACGCTGATATGTCTCTGCAGACTGGTGGTATAGGTCAGTGCGAAGAAGACACAGACAACAAGAAAGACTTCAATAAGTTCAAAACTGAATGACAATGG
>CAYOKF010000194.1:0-3441 GCA_964404475.1 uncultured Dehalococcoidaceae bacterium
CGGTGGCGCCGGTGTCCTCGGTCAGGGCCGAAGAGTTCATGACGGACCACCCGAAGGTAAACATCGCTGTCAGTGGACCGGGGTCAGGAGCCGGTATCGCTGCCCTGATTAACGGCACCACTGATATCTGCCAGGCTTCACGCACCATCAAGCAACAGGAGATTGAGCAGGCCAAAGCCAACGGGGTGGATCCTTACGAGATACAGGTGGCCACAGACGCCCTCTCTGTAGTGGTGAACCCATCCAATCCCATCTCTGAACTGACTATCGTACAACTCTCCGCTATCTACACTAACCAGATAACCAACTGGAAAGAGGTTGGTGGTACTGATGCCCCCATTGTGGCAATCGCACGCGATACTAACTCAGGTACTCATGTTTTCTTTAAAGAGCATGTGGTGCAGATGCTGGGACTATCTAGCGAGGACAAGAGCCTAGAATATGGGACTAAAGTATTGCTACTGCCCTCTACCGAGGAAGGGGTTTCAGAAGTAGCCAAGAACCCTAATGCTATCTTCTACCCCGGTTTGGGTTACCTGACAGGTAAGGTCAAGCCCCTCGCAATAAAGAAAACATCTGATTCAACCGGCGTTTTACCAAGTATAGAAACAGCTTTGGACGGTACTTATCCTGTTGCACGACCGCTCCTGTACTATACTAATGGGGTACCTACAGGCACCATTAAACTCTTTATAGACTACTGTTTATCACCGGAAGGCCAGGGTAAGGTAACTGAGGTAGGTTATGTTCCACTAAGGTGATAGGATAGAGATACATGTTTGAAAGAATTTCACCAGTTACCACCGCCGCGGGGGTGAAAGAAGTCCTCCGGCGGCGGTGGCGTCCGGTAGAAAGATTCATTGAAGGCTGGATTTTTCTGGCGGGCATACTTACCATAGTTATACTGCTGGGTATTATCGCTCTTCTTCTCAAGGAAGGACTGCCCATTTTTCTTTACACACCGCCCTGGGAGTTCTTCTTCGGCTCCAGGTGGTACCCTGTCTCAGAGCCGCCCACCTTTGGTATTATGCCCTTCTTCGTAGCTACAATCTGGGTCACGCTAGTTGCCACTGCCATATCGGTGCCGGTTGGCGTTGCCTGTGCTGCTTACCTGGCAGAGGTAGCACCTGCAAAGGTAAGGGAGACGGTGAAGCCAATTGTAGAGATACTGGCGGGAATTCCCTCGGTGGTGATGGGCTTCATCGGGCTTATGCTCCTATCACCCCTGGTACAGAGCGCCTTTAACCTCAATACAGGGCTATCCGGCCTTACCGCCGGCATCATGTTGTCCCTGATGAGTCTACCCATAATCATCAGTGTCTCCGAGGATGCCCTGCGGGCGGTCCCTGATGATTTCAGACAGGCCGCTTATGCCCTCGGCGCTACCAGGTGGGAAACCATATGGCATGTATCTATACCCGGGGCACTCTCCGGAATCACAGCCGCCATTATGCTGGGTGTGGGCCGTGCGATAGGCGAGACCATGACGGTGCTCATGGTAGCTGGAGGAGCTTTAGCCGTACCTGTTGTCCCAACTGAGCCGATGATGCCCATGACGGCGGCGATTGCTTCAGGTATTGGGAACGCCGTGCGCGGTGGATTACAATACCAGGCATTATTTGCCATCGGCCTCGTTCTATTCGTCATCACCCTAACAGTAAATCTGGTGGCTGACAGGGTACTTGAGCGCCAGAAGAGAAAGTTTGCGAGATAGTTATGATGACGAGAGGACTGCTAAAACGTCAGTTATCACAGCGGACTGCTTTTAGTCTGCTTATTATTGCTACGATTATTGTTATTGTCCCGGTCTTAGTCATTGTCCTTGAAATTATTGCCAACGGTGCCAGTGCCATTAGCTGGGATTTCCTTACACATGCGCCATCGCAGGCGGGCAAAGCCGGTGGCATTTTACCAGCCATCGTAGGCACTTTCTATTTGATGTTGGGTACAATTGTATTCGCTTTACCCCTGGGCGTGATGGCCGGGATTTACCTAACCGAGTACGCCAAAGATAACTGGTTTACCCGGTCTGTCAACTTGGCCATCGTGAATCTGGCAGGCGTGCCTAGCATCGTCTACGGGCTTTTCGGGCTGGGGGTCTTTGTGCTGCTATTTCACTTCGGTATGTCTCTGCTTTCCGCTAGTCTTACTTTAGCTTGCCAGGCCCTGGCAATGACGGTTACCACTTCCCGAGAAGCTATACTGTCCGTCCCCAGAGAGTACCGAGAAGGCAGCCTAGCGATAGGAGCTACCAAGTGGCAGACAATCAGACACCTGGTACTACCGCAGGCTCTGCCCGGCATCATTACCGGGGCTGTCTTGGCCATGAGCCGTGCCGCTGGGGAAACGGCGCCGATTCTGGTAGTTGGAGCAGCCTTCCTCCTTCCGGGATTGCCCCAGTCACCATTTGACCAGTTTATGGCACTGCCTTACCATCTGTATACAGTGGCGGCACACGTTCCAGGAATGCCCAAGAGTACCATCTGGGGTGTTGCCCTCGTTCTACTAGTGGTGGTGCTATCTTTTAATATCATAGCTACTATTATCAGACTGAAAGTCCGCCAGCGGAGGCTTAACGCATGAAGATGAATTCTGTATTGCTAAACGAAAAAACAGTCATTCAAAGCCAGACTAAGTTAAAAACGGAAGCGGTAAGTCTCTATTATGGAAGTTTCCAGGCACTCCGAAATATCAGCCTGGAGATACCTGAGCACGCCATCACCGCGATTATCGGACCATCAGGCTGCGGCAAGTCATCCTTCCTGCGCCTATTCAACCGAATGAATGACCTGATAACCGGAGTCAGAGTTGAAGGTTTGGTCGAGCTTGATGATATCCCGATCTATGACAAGGCAATCGATGTGGTAGAGCTCAGGAAGCGGGTGGGCATGGTATTCCAGAAACCTAACCCCTTCCCGATGTCTGTATTCGAGAATGTGGCTTTCGGTCCGAGGAGACACGGGAAGCATAACCTTGGAGAACTTGAAGACATCGTCGAAAAGAGTCTTCGACAGGCAGCATTATGGGACGAGGTTAAAGATAAAATCGGGCAATCTGCCCTTGCACTCTCCGGAGGACAGCAACAACGGCTATGCATCGCACGTGTACTGGCTGTGGAGCCAGAAGTGATTCTTATGGATGAACCTTGCAGCGCTCTCGACCCGGTGGCCACCCTTAAAATCGAGGACTTGATGAGAAGCCTGGCACAAGAGTATTCAATTGTTATCGTTACCCATAACATGCAACAGGCGGCAAGGGTATCGGATATGGCAGCTTTCCTGATGATGGAAGATGATAGAGCTGGCGTTCTGGTAGAATATGGAACCACGTCCGAAATCTTTACCAACCCTAAGGATAAACGCACTGAGGATTATATTACAGGCCGGTTTGGTTAAAGACCAGCAGGAGGTTTTGAAAAATGGAGATAAGGACAATCTTTCA
>CAYOKF010000195.1:0-3436 GCA_964404475.1 uncultured Dehalococcoidaceae bacterium
CACCATCTATGTGGGTAGCGCGGTATTATTACACCCGCAGCCGGCAGAGAGCTTCCGCCATCTCCTGGCTATCGCCAATGATACCACCCATCAATAACATCCGCCAGAAAAAATAACAACTACTGCCCAAAATAACCCCCAAAACTATTGCCAAAAGCAATAATTAGTGTTAATATACCTAGAATATCTATGCATAGATTATCTAGGTATATTTCTTATAGCCAAGGCAGTGGTTCACTGGCATAGATTTTATTGCAGGAGGTACAACGCAAGATGAAGTTACTAAGTCTGGCAATATGTTCTCTGGGTCTCTGGGTTATTCTTAACTCTTTCCTTGGCCCCGCCTCCATCTGGGAAGATATCGTCTTCGGCGCCATAGCCGCCATACTTGCCCTGGTATCCGTTTTCGTTGACAAGCGATAGTTATACACAAGCAAACTGATTTTTCATAGCCAAATTAAGGAAATCAGCAAGGGACCACTGCCTTGGCTTGATTCATACTAAAACCTATCCGGAAACGGGTTGCAATATTGAAAAATGTTTGTTACTATCTTGATACATAGAACCTCTATGCAAGAACAGAAAAAGAGGTGATTTAATTGGCATCCAGAAATGACTTGATGAAAGGCGGCTCCGATTCCCTGCTTCTTTGCTTGCTGGAACAACAACCAATGTACGGATACCAGATTATTAAGGAGCTTGAAGCCAGGAGTCAGGGTTACTTCAGATTCAAAGAAGGTACTCTTTATCCGGCGCTGCACCGCCTGGAAAAGGCAGGATTGATACTGAGCCAGTGGCAAACACTGGCTAACGGCCGCCAGAGGAAATATTACCATATTACGGCTAAAGGTCTTGCCAAACTGGTGCTGGAGAAAGACCAGTGGCAAAACTTCTTTAATGCCATGCAACTGATCATCATGCCAGAGAATGTCTAACTTGAAGGCAAGGGCAATGATAACACCACTGAATCACTACCTGGAGGTTATCAAGACCAGCCTCAGGCTTGATGCCCCGGCGGAGACAGAAGTCATCCGGGAACTGGAAGCGCATATTGAAGACAGGTTCCAGGAACTCACCGAATCTGGACTCTCCGAGGAAGAGGCAGCCAGTACCTGTGTGGGTCTTTTAGGCTCTGCCAAGCTGGTAGCCCGCCAGATATACGAAGCACACAGCCAGGGTACCTGGAAACAGGCATTGCTGGCCGCGACGCCTCACCTGCTTCTCGGCCTATTTTTCGCCCTCGATTGGTGGCAACACATCGGCTGGTTATCCGCCATGCTGGCGTTAGTTATCCTGGCATCTATATACGGGTGGTGGCGCGGCAAACCAACCTGGGTTTTCCCATGGTTGGGTTATTCTCTGCTGCCGGTAATGATTGCCGGTATCCTCTTGCTTTATCTGCCCCGGCACTGGTCATTGCTTTTATTACCGCTCTATTTTCCGCTGGCGCTGTGGTGGCTGTTTTACATTATAATCCAAACAACCAAAAAAGACTGGCTATGCAGCTCCCTGATGCTGCTGCCCATACCAATCATTGCCGGCTGGTTCCTCACCATTGCCCCCGAGGGCAGGCTAACCGATTACGCCATACAGCGCATGTATTATTTTGCGCCCTGGATCGGACTTAGCTTTATAGCCCTGGCACTAATCATAGCCACTTTCATTCGCGTCCGACAACGCTGGCTGAGAATAGGCTTACTGGCTGTCGCAGCTATCTTAACCTTCGCCGTAATTGCTTATTATGCCAGCGAGCGTCTCAGCATTTCAACCATGATGGGGCTAATCCTGGTAATGTGGGGGGTTTTCCTGGTTCCGCCTCTGCTGGAGCGATGGGTAAGAAGCCATAAAAGACCAAAGGTTGATAAGGAAAATATTGATTACCATGCCGAAGAAGTCCTGGTTGCCAAAGGTAGCCGTCGTTACTGACAGTTTGGCCTGCCTCACCAGGGAAGTGGTCAATCAGTACGGTATTGAGATTATCCCGATAAATTTCTATGCCAGCGGCAAACTCTACAAGGACTGGGTAAATATTACTCCGTCTGAGGCATATGAGTTATTCCTGCAGGACCCTGAGTCCTTTAAAACGTCAGCCGCCCCCCCTGAGGACTGCCTGGAAGCCTTTCGCAAAGTTTACCGAAGAGCAACTGACATCCTCTGTATCACCGTGTCTACCAAACTCAGCACCGTCTACAATATGGCGGAAAGGGCCAGAGAGCAGGCTAAAACTGAACTTCCCGAAGCTAATATCAAGATTCTGGACTCACAGACAGCTACCGCCAGCGAGGGTTTCGTGGCACTGGCCGCCGCCCGGGCGGCTGCCCTTGGCAAAGACCTGACCGAAGTGGCCGGGGTGGCCCGGGATATGATGGGTAAAGTCAATTGCCTTTTCCTTCTGGATACCATCCGCCATGTTTACCGCTCCGGGCGCATACCTAAAATAGCCTCACAAATAGGCTCCGCCCTCAATATCAGGCCGGTTCTCACCGTCTCTTCAGGGGCAGTGCACTTTATAGGCGCCGTTAGAAACCGGCAGCAGGGCATCAACCGCGTCCTGCAAAAAATGAGAGGCAAAGCGGGACAGAAGCCATTACACGTTGCCATAATGCACGCCTACGCCCGCGAAGAAGCGGAAAAGCTGAAGGAAGTAATCGCCGTTGAGTTTAACTGTTCCGAGCTATGGCTCACCGAATTCAGCCCCTTAATGGGCTATGCCTGCGGCACCGGGACTCTGGGAGTCGCTTTTTATCCCGAAGACTGAACAATAAAAAGCCGGCCGGGGAAGTCGTAGATGTTATTTAGCATTATTTCCGCAATAGTTACCGGCTACCTGCTGGGTTCCCTACCCTTTGCCTACATCGCCGGCCGTTTTATTAAGGGAGTAGACATCAGACAGGTTGGTGGCGGCAATATGGGTACCCTGAATACCCTGCGTGAAATCGGGCTGCTACCCGGTCTACTGGTGCTCCTGACTGATATAACCAAGGGGGCAGTAGCGGTGCTTTTCGCCATATGGCTGGGTATCCCGCTGGTATGGGTACTGGCTACCGGGTTCGCTGCTATTTCGGGCCATGTCTGGTCTGTTTTTCTCAAATTCAAGGGAGGCAAAGGTGCCGCCATTACCCTGGGGGTACTCCTTGCCTTGCTACCCGCCGAGATGGGCATCTGTCTCGGCGTAATAGCGCTATTCGTCATTATCACCAGTAATGTCAGACTGGCGGTTACCATCGGGCTGGTGTTGTTGCCGATAACCATCTGGCAGTTGAACGGTTCAGGTGTCCTTATCACCTATTCCCTGGCGCTGGCTCTCTTCCTCCTTGCCCTATCTATCCCCGACATACGGAAAGCAACCACGGATAGCCAGCAAAAAAAGAACCTCTTCTTTGACCGGGACTATCACTTCTGGCAGACAAGAAAAAAGACCTGAACAGCACCTCAT
>CAYOKF010000196.1:0-1594 GCA_964404475.1 uncultured Dehalococcoidaceae bacterium
GGTTTAGCCGGGTGCATGATTGCCTGTGATAGCGCGTATGCCATGAACTTCGGCACTGATTTCAGAATCTCCATTACATCACCCCCTGCATCATGCTCATCATCGTGGTCATCATCACAAGCATATTCATGGCACTGGTCATATCGTCAGCTGGCGCTGTAGTCTCTGCCACCTGCCCCAGCATGGTACCCATGGCCGGCAGGCCGTAGCCGTAGGCATTATCTTTATTCACCGGTGCTGCTACGGGTTTGGTGGAGAAATAGGGGGCAAACTCCTTTGCCTGACTCCATCGGAAAAGCCAGCCTTCCCCATAGGCTCTCCTGCCACTTTCCCAGAGAAGACCGGTTAATCCCGCAAGCATGGGCGCAGCAAAGCTGGTGCCGGACTTGGTGAGATAATCGCCGTCCGACTTGTGGCTGGCCATCTCCAGGCTGGTGCCCCAGATAACAAAGTCCGGTTTCGTTTCTCCCTGCACCGTAGGTCCTCGGGAAGACTTCTCCCAAACTACCAACTCATCGTTTGTCTCCACTGCACCGACAGCGATTACCTCGGGCTCGCAGGCAGGCAGCATGACGGTGGTCATCTTCGGACCTGAGTTACCGGCCGCGGCAATAACGTCAAGGCCGTAGTCGATACTCGCCTGACGGCAGGCCACTCTCACCGGGTTATCCTCATCACCATCATCCTCTCCACCAAGGCTGAGATTAATGATATTGGGATATAGCTCATCGGTTGGCCATAGACCTTGCCTTCTGGCTTCTTCAGCCAGGTCACAGACTTGGTCAATGCCGAGCACGATATCCTCGTCTGAACCAAGCCCTTCATCATTAATCACCTTGATATTCATTATCGAAGCGCCCGGAGAAACACCGGCTTTTTCTCCCATAACATGCATGCCTCCGGCTACCATAAAGGCTACCTGGGTACCATGCCCGAACACATCATCAGCCGATGGCGACTCGGTGAAATTAGCCTCATAAACTACCTTGTTTCTCAATGCCTGATGTGACTTCCTGATACCGCTGTCGAGGATCGCAACGGTAAGTCCGGTGCCGGTCATCGGGGGGCTGAAATATGATCGGAGCAGATAGAAGACATCAGATACTGTCTCAACCGGTGGTACCTCTGTCATCACCTGCTCGGCTCGATACTCCTTAAGCAGTTTCACAGCAATGCCCGGGATCCTGGACAGCCTTTCGGCTTGCTCCATATCCAAATCGCAAAAGACCTGCTTCAGGAGCTTCGTGGACTTGATATTCCTGGCCCCGGCCTTCTTTGCCTCGTTCTCCAGCTGGGCCATTGTCAGTGCCTTTGAAATAATTGAATATCTCATAGCTAAATTGTTCTCACTCCCATTTATGAAGGATAAACCAGACTTAAAATATAACTGGCCAGAATTTGCCCGGAAGGCGGAATATCCACTAGAGGGCTTAATACATCCCTTGCGGTCATAAACTTGCGGCCGGACCCGCCAGCAACAGCGCCATTAGCGATGATCCCAATCTCAGTAATAGTAATATTGGCTGAGCTGTTGTTGTTCATATAACGCTTATGAGTGATGGTTAAGGTACGCGTGCCTGCATCCCAGGACAAG
>CAYOKF010000196.1:1694-3421 GCA_964404475.1 uncultured Dehalococcoidaceae bacterium
ACAGAGCCAGAGGTGATCTTGATAGGAGTCCCGGTCCCGTCTCCCCAGCTGCCAACCGCATTAATCCCCAGCAAGTAAGAAGCTATCAGGTTATAAGCATTACGGGTCCAGGAATGACTTCGCTGCTTAGTGTGGTGAGTAATCTTGCCAATCCGGTCCGTAACTCTCAATTGAAGAAAACACCGGGGGATTGGAACTCTAAGGTCATCCCCTAAGCCTTCAAGCTCCTGATATAGTTTTTCTTTTTTAGCAGGTTCAATATAAATCATGTTACCTACTCCTTTAGCCAGGATAAACCAGTGAGATCGTATAGGTTGCCAGGATCTGACCGGAGGCCGGTACATCGACCGGAGTCCCCAAAACATCCCTGGACATCAAAGCCCGGAGACTCGTCCCCTGTGACCCATTGGCAATCAATCCGATTTCCCTGATGGTAATTGTGCCCGGGCTGTTGTTGTTGATATAGCGTTTATGCTCTACGCTGAGGGTCCGTGTGCCGGTATCCCACCTCTTAACCACCGGATCACCGGCCATGTAATTGACCTGTCCGGCACCCGTCCCTTCCGCTAGTGCAGCAGCCAAAGCGAAATCGTTAAACGATTCCGGTGTGTCTCCGGTCCCGACAACAATCCCGGAAACATTGTCCCCATTCGGTCCCCGATAAGCTTTCCCAACCGCTTCAGAATCAACATTGAAGTTACTGGAGACACCGCCAGTATTGGCCAGATAAACGTTGGAGATTACCGATCCGACCGTATTTCTGGTAGCCAGGCTCCCATCGGCAAATGTGCCGGAATTTCTCATTCCCCCTATGCCTGTAGCCAGCATCTGATAAGCGTTGCGGGTCCAGGAATGACTCCGTTGTTTGGTATGGTGGATGACCCGGCCGTTCCGGTCCAGGACTCTGAGAGTCAAAAAAGCCTCGGTAACCGGTATTTTCAGCCTGGCCCCCAGTTCAGCCAGCCGTTGATATTTTCTTTCACTTTCAACAGGTTCAATATAAACCGGTTCCAATCTCAGCCTCCTTTAGTAAAGCGCACCTGGTCAATTCTGAGCGTAAAGGCTCCTTTGTCGATATCCATGGCGATAGCGTGAGAGCAAAGCGCGGAGAGGCCGGATGTATCTCCCATGGACAGGGTTTTTTCTGTCCACGTATTGGCGGTTAGAACTCCGATATTGATTTCTTTTAGCGGAGAGACACAACTTGGAGTATCGTCGAGCTGGTATTTCAAGTCCCCGGAATTGATAGCGACTGAAGATTTGATCCAGAATTTAATGTAGTTATAGTTCCTTGCGTCAATCGGCCCGAAATCGTTAGTAGCCAGATGGCCTACGGTTGCATCGGCCCCGACTGTGAACATGTTGCACCCGGCCCCATACTTATAATCAACGTTATCAACTGTACAAACTACCTCGGGAGAAACCGACTCATCCCAGGCTGTTTCGCAATCGTCAGCCACCACATAAGACAGCTCTAATAACTGTGCTATGTTTGGAATCGCGGGTATCGACAGCGCTAAGCTTTCCGGGAAACTGCCTCCCGAATGGTTTTCAGCAGCGATAAGCGAAATAAGAGGGACAACTACCGGCAAGCTTTGGTCAAACGTCCAACGCCAGATGACCATGCTACCTAGAACTCCAAAAATGGTGGTATTCCACTTGATATTCTCCGGAACCACCCGAGGTTCTATTCCGGGCAATCCGGCAGGGTGTCCTTTATGGATACC
>CAYOKF010000197.1:0-3414 GCA_964404475.1 uncultured Dehalococcoidaceae bacterium
CTGGGGGTGCTTTACGGCTCTATTTGAGAATTCAGCTTTATTCCTTCATTCCCCCAGAGAAGGTTGCCCTCAAGGTCTATTCGCTGGATAAAGGAATCTTCGGGGATATGTTTATCTTTTCCTGTGCACCACCCGATAGCGAATCCGTTCTGTTTCACCTTTGTTATCATCACCGGCAGGTCACAGACACCATCGGCAATTAATATACCTTCATCGCCCCACTGCCTTTGGCCGACCGAATCCAGCTTTTGAACGCATAACTTGCGGTTGCCGTCTATCCATGCAACGATGACACCACCTTTGCCGTCAAAGATTGCGTCAAATCTCGGCGAGACCTCCGGGAGGCCGGTACACACCGAGACGCCATTTTCCGGTGGAATATAAGAACTTAATGGATTAGTATAGGGTCTTTGAGTGTAGAGCGCCATTCCGTCCCGGTGGTCTTCCCAGACAACGATAGCGCCCAGTTGGCCGTCAGAAACCAGACTTACTTGCGAGTTGACCGTTGACGCCAACTCACGAACAGGGTTCGTCATGAGTACCTGACCTTCATCCCCTATCCGGCAAAGCCAGACATAGGACGGCATCCCTCCACCTAGGGCCTCAGCCCAGCTAACGATAGCCCCGCCCGTGGCGTCTCCGACAATCTGAGGTTCTGGCGGCAGAGCTGTATCGAGGTGCTTTATGCGCACGCCTTCCGGCATACCTTCCTCACCCCACAAAACCTGGCCATCGGCACTCAGCTTTTGAACGACAAAATATGGGTTATCGAGATACCTCCACAGAATAAACGACTCACCGTTTTCCCCCGCTGCCAGCTTCAGCCCGGTCCCCCGGCTGCTTACCGGGTGAGCCCATAGTGTACTGCCATTACCATCCTCTCTTAACACACGGTGGTCTTCTTCGGTTGCCCAACCAAGGATAATTCCCCCCACACCGTCGGAAACCATTTTCATTCCTCTTACGTAGAAGTCCTGGTTCAGCTTGATTTCCCCCTGTCCATCCACCCTCATCAGGATGTTCCTGTCAAAGTGGTGCGGCCCTTCTTTGCCATTTTCCGGGGTCAGCACCTCCCAGGCGATGAAAACGCCACCATTTCCGTCAGTTACCATTCCCAGTACGCTTGCTCGCCTGTCGTCACCGATGAACAGTTGTTTATCCCAGAGAGTATTCCCTTCAGAACCAATCTTTTGCAGGCAGATATCATGGTCTCCGACACTTCTTTCCAGTCGGTAGGCGACGAAGGCGTTGCCGGCAGCATCGCTCAATACGGATGTAATGACTTTTTCGCCTGAGCCATTATTATCTGAGCTGCTGATGCAAGCACTCATCAGCATAATTGGACAAACTAGAATTGCCAGGATTAATCTTCGCAGCATAAATACCTCCTTACTATATTCGGTCCTCAATTTCTGCTTTATTTATTCAGGCGGCTCAGCCGGCGGTACCGCCGTGGGGTAAGGAGCTCCGCCCTGGATATAATCCACCTTCTCATGACCGGTGGGAGTAGTATACGTAATTTTCGCCCTGGTCATTTTTACCAGCTCTTCAAATTTGCTTGCATCGATAGTAGTATCACACTCGTAGCTCCCACTGAAGGTCTCGCTCCCCCCAGGTTCCAGTTCCACCGGGCCAGGGGCAGACGGTACTGCTTCTACCCATGAATCAATATCCTCAGACACGGGAGCGATGAACCTGAGAGACACCTTAATGTTGCTGGCCGTTTCTATACCGACATTAGTAACGGTGAATGTAAGACTTACCTTATCAGGATCAGAGGAGGTTATTTCATAGTCTAGTTCTCCCGTGAAACCGATACCCGGGGTATAATCCTCAGACAACTGCCAGCCGGGCAGCAGTTCGCCTTGGGCATCTAAGGGGGCCTCAATAACTATTGGTTGATTGATGTCGAATAACTGCATAGTCATACTTGAAATGTCCCACTGTCCCTCTTCTTCCGAGGGTGTCCGTCCGGAGTATTTCGTCTGCCTGACTAACAAGTCTTCTTTGCCGATCCAGAGTTCGTATTCTATGGTTGACTGGCGCATCCTTTCAAGCTCAGTCTCCATCATCTCCAACCTGTCTTCATGGCCTGGCTGTGACGGGTCCAGAGACGCTTTCATTTCCTCCCACTGGCGTTCCATATCGACGGCGCCTTTATAATGAAAACTCTCCACGCCGCTAATTTCTTCCATTGGCAATGCTTCCGGTTCGTGCAGCAAGTCCAGTAAATCCAAGCTGTATTTTGGGGTAATGGAGTAGGATACCGACTGAGTAGAAGCTCTCATCACATTCGGTGATAATTCGCTGCTTTTGATATAATGCGTGTCACCAATAGCAATGAACTCGCTCACGGCACCATCCTCTGTCATCTTTATGTGATACCGGTCAGGTGCGGTAAAGGCAACCTCAAGATAAGACTCCGTAGTCTTTCCACGGTTGGTGCTGGTCCCCGACAGCGTAGAGCGGTAGGATTGGACATCTGGAGCCTCAATAGTCTCCGCCATCTGAGTGAGTTCTTCCAGACTGGCAGAGGTGTTCGGTGATTGCGTAAATAAAACGATAACCAAAATAATTGCTGCTGCTACTATAATAAGAGCCGGGCGCAGCCATTTCCTAGAAGCGCTATTCATTGTATCCTCCTTGTTGCCCGTTTCCCGCTTTTACTCTCTGTAATAGCTGACACCTCCCTCACCGCCAAACCAGAGATTACCCTTACCGCCGTTTACTACCACCCTGACCTTGCCCTGTGGCAATCCATCCTCCACAGCCAGAACCTGCCAGGTACTGCCGTCGAACAGGCCAACTCCTTCCACCGTTATTACACCGGGGTAACCGTCCTGGTCGAGAAAAAGGTATTGAGCATTGTCGCTTGGCAGACCGTCTTCGCTCCGAAAAACCTGCCAGCTATTGCCCTCAAACCGGACGACGCCACCACCGTGAGAGGCTGCCCAGATATTACCCAGGCTGTCCTGCATGATGTCCATAATCGTCGGACGGGGTACAATCGACTCATATTCTCCGATGGTAAAAGCAGTAAAGTCCGTACCGTCGAAGCAGGTCATTCCTTCCAGGTTGCTGCCGAACCAGAGGATACCGTTTTTGTCCTCCGTAATGGCGCTGACGCCGCCTTTAGCAAGACCGTCCTCGACTGTGAACATGTGCCAATCCTTTGTGAACATATTCCAATCCTTACCATCGAAGCGGGTCACACCCTCTCCTCGGTCACTGAACCACACATCACCACGGCTGTCTACGAAAATTACATCCACCGCTGAAAGCTCCGCATCGACAGAAGTGAGATTCTGGCAGTCTTTCATGGGATTTTCTCCACCGACGACACGTGCGCCAGTGCCTATATTGGAGTAGGATAACCACTCCTGTCCATCGAAATAGCTAACTCCCCAGTAAGCG
>CAYOKF010000198.1:0-2195 GCA_964404475.1 uncultured Dehalococcoidaceae bacterium
GTTTCCAGTTAGCCAACGGCAGTCTGGTAGGACCCCGTGACATGTTTGACGACAAAGCATTTAACCTCGCCCGCCACCAGGCTAATGAAATGGCAGACCTGATGCGCCGCCACGGGCCTTTTGAACCTCACCGCCTCCCCCTGGATGAGATGGAATATACCACCATGCCCGAGGTAATGAAAAAAGTAGAGGGTAGATTTGTCAACCTTTCCTGAAAAGCTCCTCCTGGCTACCGGCAATCAAGCCAAGGTGTGCGAGTATAAAAGCCTGCTCCGCGACCTTTCCTACGAACTGGTCACACCGGCTGATTTGCAGATAACCACCACCGTAAATGAGGAGGGAGAAACCCTGGAGGAAAACGCCAGAATAAAAGCAGCTGCCTTTGCTGCCGAGAGCCGTTTACTATCCCTAGCGGATGATTCCGGACTGGAAGTTGACGCTCTCGGGGGTGAACCGGGGCACCGGTCAGCCCGTTACGCCGGTGAAGGAGTTACTGACGCCGCGAGGATTGACTACTTACTGACACGTCTTAAGGACATCCCCCTTGAGAAACGCACCGCCCGCTTCCGCTGTGTTATTGCTATCAGCAAACCTGAGGGAGAGGTAATACTCTGCTCCGGGGAATGCCGCGGATTGATAACCCTGGCGCCAAGGGGTGAGCAGGGCTTTGGCTACGACCCGATATTCTACCTGCCCGACCTGGATAGAACGATGGCTGAGTTACCGCCGGAACTAAAAAACAAGGTTAGCCACCGGGGACAGGCAGCCAGAGAAGCCTGCCGGTTATTACAAAGGTTAGCTAAAGAGGTATAATAGATTATGAGACCGATAGAAAGAAGTTTTTATGACCGGACTTTCTGATTCTTTCCAGCGCCCGATAAACTACCTGCGCATTTCGGTAACTGACCGGTGCAACCTGCGCTGTATCTACTGTATGCCAGCCCAGGGCATTCCCTTGATGACGCACAGCGATATTCTCGGCTACGAGGAAATTTACACCGTAGCCAGCGCTGCGGCTGAGCTAGGCATTAGCAAGATTCGTATCACCGGTGGCGAGCCACTGGTAAGGATAGGGCTGCCAGACCTAATCAGGATGCTGTCCGGCATTGAATCCATAGATGATATCTCGCTGACTACCAATGGAGTTCTACTGGCACCACGTGCCGCTGAGCTGAAGGCAGCCGGGCTGCACAGGGTCAACGTAAGCCTAGACTCCCTGAAACCGGAGAAATTCAAGCAGATTACCCGCTGTGGCAATCTTGAAGATGTACTTAACGGCATTGAAGCCGCCAATGCGGCAGGACTTAAGCCGGTCAAGGTTAATACGGTGGTCATGGCCGGGATAAACGATGATGAGCTGCGTGATTTCGCCGCCAGGACTATCACTGAAGGCTGGCACGTGCGCTTTATCGAGCTTATGCCCTCTACCAGTGCCAATACAGATACCGCGCAGTTGCTCTCCGTTAGTGAGATGAAACAACGCCTGGAATTACTGGGTAAACTGGAGCCTTGTTCCGTGGCAAGAGGCAACGGGCCTGCCAAATACTTCCGGCTGCCTGACGCCAGAGGTACCATCGGCTTCATTACGCCGGTCAGCGAGCATTTTTGCTTCTGCTGTAACCGGATCCGCCTTACTGCTGATGGTAAGCTCCGCCCCTGTCTCCTCAGCGACACGGAAATAGACATTAAACAGGCACTGCGTAATGGCGCGTCTACGGCGGAAATACAAAAATTAATCAAGGAGGCAATCGCCCGCAAGCCGCAGTCCCACGACCTCGCCAATGGCTCGGTGCCTCAGGGATGCTCATTCTCTCAAGTAGGTGGTTAATTGTGGAAGAATTTACACATGTAGACAGTGAGGGACAGCCCCGCATGGTAGACATCACCACCAAACCTGATACCCGGCGCGAGGCAGTAGCCAGGGGCCTGGTCAGCATGCGGGATACCACCTTCCAGCTAATCAAGAAAGGGCAAGTGGAGAAGGGAGACGTCTTACCGGTAGCCAAGCTAGCCGGCATTATGGCTGCCAAGCAGACTCCCTACTTAATTCCACTGTGCCACCCCATTCTCATCGGGGATATTAGTGTTGAATTTAACCTGGATGAGAAAAGCAGCACCATAGAGATTACCGCCACAGTAAAAAGCACCGGTAAGACCGGCGTAGAGATGGAAGCACTCACCGCTACCACGGTCGC
>CAYOKF010000198.1:2205-3396 GCA_964404475.1 uncultured Dehalococcoidaceae bacterium
CTCTGACCATCTATGACATGTGCAAGGCAGTAGACCGGGGCATGAGAATAGAGAATATCCGCCTGATTAGTAAGAGCGGCGGGAAAAGCGGCGCCATTAATCTTGAATAGAAACCATATATTGTTGTATACTACTTCACCACTAGTTAACGTAATTTTGGGGGGTGTACGATGAAGCTGTCATGTCTTCAGGAAAATTTAAACAAAGGTCTTAATATGGTGGGGAGGGCAGTAGCCACCAGAACCACCTTACCAATAACCAATAATGTCCTTTTAGCCACGGACCAGGGACGCCTGAAACTTGTCGCCACCAATCTGGAAATGGCTCTCAGTTGCTGGATTGGCGCCAAGGTAGAAGAGGAAGGGACAATTACAGTTCCCGCCAGGCTCCTCACCGAATTTATCAACTCACTACCCAGTGAAAAAATTGACATCAATCTTTCCCCCCAGACCAAGACTCTAGAACTGAAGTGTGCCCGTTTTGAAGCGCGCATCAGCGGGGTCGATGCCAAGGATTTCCCGCCCATACCCAGTATTGATGACGGTATTGCCACCAAGGTTGATGTCGAGGAGCTGAGCCGTGGCATCGGCAAGGTGGTATTTGCGGCAGCCGTAGAGGAGTCCCGCCCGGTACTCACCGGAGTTGACGCCCAGTTTGATGGTGACGTGCTGACACTGGCTGCGGCTGATGGATTCAGGCTCGCTGTACACAAGCTATCACTGGCTACGCCTGTAAGCGAGAAAACAGAGGTTATTATCCCTGCCCGGACACTGGCTGAGCTAAACCGGCTGATGGATGACCAGGAGGAAGCAGTCGAGATAACGCTGAACCCTAATAAGAGCCAGATACTCTTCCGTCTCAAGAACATTGAGCTGGTATCTCAGCTTGTTCAGGGGAATTTCCCGAATTACACTCAGCTCATTCCGCAAAGCCACACTACCCGGATGGTGGTCAGTGTTGCCGATTTCCTGCGGGCCACCAAGACCGCCTCAATCTTTGCCCGTGATGGCAGCGGCATTGTCCGCCTGATAATATCACCAGGTGGTGAGCTAAAGCCGGGTAAGGTGACAGTGTCTGCCCGCTCCGAAGAGGTAGGCGATGACCTCGGTGAGATTGATGCTGTTGTCGAGGGTGAGGAATCAAAGGTTGCCTTTAACGGTAAATACCTGAACGATGTGCTTGGTGTACTGC
>CAYOKF010000199.1:0-3385 GCA_964404475.1 uncultured Dehalococcoidaceae bacterium
GCAAACTTGAGCATTTCCACGGAATAATCCACGCCGTACAACTCAAAATCTTCTTTGAAGGGCAAAAAATCAGGGCCATGAGCGCAGCCGAGGTTCAATAACCTTCCTCTCCGCCACCGTCGCACCAGCATCTCCAGCTCGGCACGGAAGATAGACCAGTGCCGGAAGTTATACCAGCCCGGGGCTATCCGATTAAATACGTCTATTACTCCCTCACCCCCTTAAACTACCCACCAGAACCGCACGCCGTTTGTTGTTGCCGTAATGCTAATCTGCTAAACTTTAGATAACTCCCTTAATAGTACGGATAACATGAAGAAATTTGCAAGGACTATCTCCGGTGTCACCCCCGTCGCTGTCATGACCCGCCCCATGAAGTGCCCGGGAAACTGTCTCTATTGTCCCACTTATTCACTGACGCCGCGCAGCTACACGCCGGAATCACCGGCAGTGCTGAGAGCGATACAATGCGATTACGACGCCAGGGCGCAGGTGGAGCTGAGGATGCGTATTCTGGCCAATATGGGGCACCCCACGGATAAGGTGGAGCTGATTATAATGGGCGGCACCTTTCTGGCCTACCCGGAGGACTACCAGTACCAGGTCATCAAGGGCTGCTATGACGGCCTGAACGGTGTGGCCTCAGCAACACTACAGGAGGCCAAGCAAATTAACGAAACCGCCCGCCACCGCTGCACCGGGCTGTGCATTGAGACCAGACCCGACTGGTGCGGGCAGGCGGAAATCGAACGCATGCTTGACTTCGGCGCCACCAGAGTAGAGCTAGGTGTGCAGGCCCTGAGCGATGAAATATACTGTCTGGTAAGAAGGGGGCATACCGTGGCTGATGTGGTTAACGCCACCAGACTACTCAAAGAACACGGTTTCAAGGTCTATCACCACTGGATGCCGGGGCTGCCCGGCTCAACCCCGCAGAACGACTTAGCAATGTCCAAGAGGTTGTTCAGTGACGACAACTTTAAGCCGGACGGACTAAAACTATACCCGACAATGGTGGTAGAAGGCACTGAACTGGAACAGTGGTACCGAGAGGGACGCTACCAGCCCTATGAGGTCAGCGCCATGATTAACCTGGTAGCCAGGATTAAGGCTATCGTCCCCAGGTATGTTAGAATCTCACGCGTACTTCGTGACATCCCGGCCAAGTTTATTGTTGCCGGCTGCAAGGATTCCCTGCGGGAAGCGGCCAAGCAACAATTGGAGGACGAGGGGCTGGAATGTAAGTGCATCCGTTGCCGGGAGTATGGCCACCGGGCACGGAACGGCCGGGAAATCGGTGAACCCCGTCTGGTCAGGATGGACTATGTTGCTTCGGGTGGTCAGGAGATATTCCTGTCTTTTGAGGATGAAGGGGAAACACTATTCGGCTTGCTGCGAATGAGAGTCCAGAGTAATCCCATACCGGCGCTGGGGCAGGAACTAAAAGGTAACCTAGCCTTAATCCGCGAACTGCACGTCTTCGGGCCGGAGGTTCCTCTCAACGAGCAAAAGGAGGATGCGGCCCAGCATAAAGGACTGGGCAAAGCCATGTTTCAGGAAGCCGAGAGAATTGCCGCCGATGAGTTTCACGCCGGTCAGATTGTCGTACTGAGCGGCACCGGCGCCAGGGAATATTACCGCACGGAATTTAACTATCATGCGCTGGGAAATTACATGGCCAGGAAACCGGGGACTTAAAAACAGGACTGTCCAGACTAATCCTGGTCCTTCTCCAGCTGCCGCAGCCTGGCATCACTGATGCCAAAATGATGGGCGATTTCATGAAGTACCACCCTTTTAATCTCCGTCACAACCTCAGCATCACTTCGGCAACCGGCTTCGATCGGCTTCTGGAAAATGGTAATCATATCCGGTATTACCATCCCGTAATGCCAGCCCCGCCTGGTCAGCGGTACACCCTGATAAAGACCCAGCAGCGTTTCTCCCCTCTTCAGTCCGGCTTCGGCTATCTGCCGGGCAGTCGGCCTCTCCTCGACTACTACATCAATATTCTCCAGCCGGTGCTGAAACTCATCAGGCAAGCTTTCCACTGCCCTGGCTACCAGTCCCTCGAATCTCTCCCGGTCCATATAACCTAACCCTTCCGCATTGATTTCCGCAGTGACCAGAGCACCCAAAGCACCAGCAAGTAAGCGCTGAGGCTGGAGAGCAGCACAAAAGCCCCGATAACCTTGCAGAGAGGCGGGTCAGCCAGGGGTGAGACAATAAAATTAATAAAATGGGACACACCGGCAACAAGACCCGCGGTCAGCGCCACTGTAATCCCGATTAAAAAAGGTAAGCCCCGGAATTTATCCGGTTTGAAGGTGAGATAGATTACGAGGGCTTCTATGCCCAGCAGTGTCAGAATCAGCGGTATGAAAATAATCATTGTGCCCTGCGTGGGAATAGCCACTATCTGCCAGATGGAACGGATAACCACAGCCGCCACGGCCAGGGTAAAGGTAAGAATAATCCATATTCGCAGACGCAGGTAACTCATTAATCCCCTTTTACCTCAGTCATCAAGTTGGGATAGATTAAAGCGCATGCCGTCACGAGCGGCAACCACCTTAATACCGGTCTGCCGGGACAGATCCTGGGCTATCTGCCATGGTTTTAGCCGCCAGACATTCATGCCGAAATGAGTGATAATGGCTACCTTGGGCTTCAACTCCCCGACTATCTTCGCCACATCCGCTATTGACAGATGATACACGATTGGCCTGGATTCCGCCAGCACCATATTTATAATAAGTAGCTCACTGGCATAACTGGCAGACAGGCCGTTAAAATACTGAGTGTCCGCAATATAGGAAAAGCTGCGTCCGCCAACACGGAAGAGCATGCCGTACGTCTCCACCGGGTGCCGGTGAAGAACGGGCGTGGTAAAGGAAACGTTACCTATTGAGTAAGATTTGCCTTCTGCCAATATTTCAATGCCGTTCAGATATTCCCGCAAGTAAGAAAAAGCAACCGGTTCGCCTTGCAAAGCATCGGACGGTAAAAACAACCGGCCGCGCGGTTTGAACCCGCCCTCGGTCATAGCCTCAACCATGATATTGACATCCGCAGCGTGGTCCAGGTGCCGGTGCGACAGTATAATGGCACTGAGCTTTTCCGGATTCAGCTTTCTTTTGGTTGCCTGCACCAGGCTGCCCGGCCCCGGGTCAACCAGTATTTCCGTACCACCCAGGCTCAGCCACAAGCCCCCTGAAGCGGCAAGCTGCTTGGCCACCATAAACCTGGCTCCGGCTGTTCCCAGAAAGATTACGGTATTTCCAGCGGGGGTATCTTCAGTCATCATCTCCAAACATAATCAAGCGAAGAAAAATGCTGGCAAATAAAAGGCTGGCTCCCGAGGTTGGACTCGAACCAACGACCA
>CAYOKF010000200.1:0-3382 GCA_964404475.1 uncultured Dehalococcoidaceae bacterium
CCTTAAAAGCCCTTAGCTCAGTATTATCAACCGTCGTGATGAGCAGCAGGTCGTCGTCCACGGTAATCTCGGCGATTTCCCGATTCTGCGACATAGCCACGACCTGACTTAGGGGTACTTCCTCAGTCTTGTTCTGCGGATGTGCACGCCCGACATGCCCGCCGAGAGCCTGC
Organism: uncultured Dehalococcoidaceae bacterium; assembly: GCA_964404475.1. Classification (GTDB taxonomy): domain Bacteria; phylum Chloroflexota; class Dehalococcoidia; order Dehalococcoidales; family RBG-16-60-22; genus CAYOKF01. The sequence continues at coordinate 174 of CAYOKF010000200.1, forward strand.
ATGGTCTTGAATTTCTTACCACATACGTTACAAGTAAACATTTCCTTCCTCCTGCAAGTAATCACAGCAAGTAGCTACAGCAAGTACCCACGGCACCAATAAATACGGTAGCCTGTTTTCCCATAGTGCCGCCGGGGCTACTCACCAGTCACCCTCCTATTCCGAGCAATTTAATCGCTTTGTCCACGCCGAGCTGAGGAGCCAGCCGTGCTACCCTTACCGCATCACGCACGTCCTGACTCAGTCCATCCAGCCGCCGGGCTATCTCATCGGCGATATCCTCGTCCAGGTTTTCGCGGTTCACCAGTACTCCTCTGACCACGGTCAGATAATCGTTCCGGTTGTAGGCGAGCAGCTTCCGGATGGCAAACCGTGACCTGAGCTCGGGGGAGAGTATGTTTAACCTGTTGCTGGCGGCAATCACCCGCAGCGGGTTGGCAAGGTCGAGCTCCCTTCCTTTCTTTGCTCTCACCAGCCGGCCACCCTCCATCATGGAGAGCAGGGCAGCGGTGTCACCTGCATTCATCTTGTCCAGCTCATCGATCAGAATAACCTGAGGGTGCCGCTCGGAGACGATATCCCACAAGCCTGCCTTCGATGTAGCTGAGCCAACCAGCCAGATCGCCCTCTCGCCGGCCGCTCTCTCGATGTCCCACAGAAAAAGGCTCTTGGCCAAGGCAGGTGGTCCTGCCAATAATACATGCACCGGCTTCTCTGCCAGCAGGCAGGCCAGTAGAAGTTCCTTCACCTCGTTATGGCCGATGATGTCTCCGAAAAGACCATCGGCGGGAATCGGCTCAGTGGGGACTTCTTCGCTCTCCTCAAATTTGGCACTAGCCACCATCTGCATCCCCAGATCGCTGAGGCGGTAGCCAGTGTATGAATTGGAGCGAAAGACGTTCTCCAAGTAACCATCCTTAAAGAGTCTGGAAAGAGTAGTCGGCCAGATGCGGACATGCCGCCATGACCAGCCCATCTTGAACTCATCCATGTTGTTGGATTCTTCAAACCTGGCTATTTCGTTAAGAAGCTCAAGGTCGCCTTCTTTCATCTTCGTCCCTCCCTGTTTCGCCTCCTGCTCGTATCTCAATTAGCTCATCGGCCAGAGCCTTCGCCTGCTTTTCTAGTTTCCTTTTTGCCTTGAAAAAAGAATGCTGCATATCTTTGCCAGCAAACTCCGGCCGGACCAGAAGCTCATCATAGATGTCCTTGTAAGCATTGACCAGATCCAGATTGGAGCGAAGCTGGAATTCCCTCGTCTCAATCCTTGTCGCTACCCGCCATACGAGTTGCAGCCATTCTCGCTCCTCTTTACCCATAATCATGGTGGAGCCTCCGCCCATGACCGAAACAGGCTTATCCCACCCGTAGTCCCCATGCCACATAGTGCCTTTTTTGGATCTGTGATCATACTGGAAAACAATCTGCTCTCCGCAATTGTTTTCAAAGTAGGCCGTATAGCAACCTCCGGCATTCAGATCTGGCGGTTGGCCGCAACATTTGTAGTGGAAATTGGGCACGGTCAGAACCTTCCCCTCCCATACCTCAAGCTTGCTTTCTTCCATCATCGCTTTCTCCTTTCGCTAATTTCCGCGGCCGGCATCGTCCTACCAGTTGCAGCCTCTCGCTTATTTGGCGTCTGATACCTTTAATAGGGGGCAACTCGGAATCAGTTAGCGTCGCGACCTCGCCCACTGTAGGCATGTCAGCTTCCCAATTCCCGGTAGCCAACAGGGCAGTCACAGCCCGGCGCGTCAGCCCGGTTGCGGTTATCGGTTCCGTGAATGTTCGTTTAATCAACTCTTCCAGATGGGCAACCTTCTCCTGCAAGACAGTAATTTGCCTGTCCCGCCGCTCTAGTTCCCGGTAAATCACCCTGTCATATCCCCACAGCTCAAGAAGCGGCGGTGGGTTCGGATGCTCGCTGCAATGCTGAAACACCTTATTCGCCATATGAACCGGTAACCCGTGAAGCACAAATCTTGCGGACCGTGTGGGGTGCCTTAGTTTGCGCAGAGCCTTGGCTTCAATCTGTCGAACTCGTTCCCTGGACCTGCCAAGCTCCTGCCCAACATCTTCACAAGTCCGTGCCCTTCCGTCAGAGTCATTGAAGCCGAACCGCAGTTCGAGCACCCATCGCTCTTTCTCGTTAAGGGTGCTGAGGGCATCCTCAACGAGGGGGCGAAGCGCCTCCGTTGCCTCGCTTACTGAGTTCCCTAGAAGCGAAGTCACCCATTGAGTGCACCTCGCCTTATACTCATCCCACCCGCCATTGGGCGGATACAGTTCACAATAGACATCGGCCAAGAGATCCCCTTCATACCCGACCCGGCCTCCGAAAATAGCGCAGTGAAGCTTCAATTCAGGAGTTAAAAGGATACGAGGAATTGACCGGTACAAAGCCCGCTTGTGCCGTTCAGTCAGACTTTTCATATTCATTGCCAGCCCCTTTCCTTTCTGATTGTCTCGTAGGCCGCTATCATCATCTGGAGCAGGAAATCGGTGCCCCTGACACCGGCAGTATCGGGGTGAAGTTTGATGAGCAGCTCCCGGTACCGCTTTTTGATTTCCCCGTCAGATGCCGACCTGTCCAGCCCCAAAATCCTGTAAGGGTCAAAACCCTCTGGCTTTCCCACTAGATTGGGAATCTGGGAGAGGTCAATCCCCATGCCGGCAATGAAGCGTATAAATGCTTCCGGGTTGAAGGTATCGCGCAGCAGGTCGTCCATCCAGCTCTGCACCTCTTCGGTGATGACCTTCAAAATCCGTTCCTGTGACTGTAACAACCTCGTAATTCCATCCTCCATATCGTTACCACCAGAAATGGCCACAGAGTATACCCAGCAACAATCCGAGTAATATCTGCCACCAGTATTTTCCGGCCAGCTTACCTGTCAGAATGCCCAGACCAAGGAAGATGAGCAGGAAAACCAGCGGCGTTCGCTTCTGCTCGTCGCGGACAATCTCCGTCCACGGTCTGCCACCGATCTTCGTCCACAGCTTTTCGTAGATTCTCTCCAGCCATGTACTCATTTGTTTCCCTTCTTATTCAGCCAGCCCCTTTCTTCTCTGGGTATCGGTGGTCCCATGCAATCGAAATCGGGACAATTCTGGCATACACCGTAAGCCAATGGACGGCCATTGGCCAACCGGCCGATATCAACACCCCCGTCTTCCGTTTTGACCATTAACGAATAACCCTTGGAACA
>CAYOKF010000201.1:0-3364 GCA_964404475.1 uncultured Dehalococcoidaceae bacterium
CTCGTCGTATTCGCTGACCGTTATCCCCATGTTCATCTTCATGGGACAGATAGCCTTCTATTCCGGCACCAGCCAGCGTCTTTATGACTTTGCTTACAAAGTGGTGGGGCACATGCGGGGCGGACTGGCTATGGCTACGACATTGGCCTGTGCCGGTTTCGCCGCCATCTGCGGCTCCACCAACGCCACTGCTGCTACCATGGGTACGGTGGCCTTGCCAGAGATGAAGCGGTACGGCTACGGTGACAAACTGGCTACCGGCAGCGTGGCCGCTGGCGGTAGCTTGGGCATCCTCATCCCGCCCAGTGTCGTCTTCATCGTCTACGGCGTGCTGGTGCAGGAGTCCATCGGGCGGCTTTTCATATCCGGCATCATCCCCGGCATTTTGCTGACTGGGCTTTTCCTGCTGACTGTGTATATACTGTGCCGCATAAATCCTAAAGAAGGACCCATCGGCCCCAAGGTAAGCTTGCGAGCCAGGGTAGCGGCGCTTTCAGAACTCGGCGAGATGATAATCCTCTTTTTATTGGTAATGGGCGGACTGTTCCTAGGTTGGTTCACCCCTACCGAGGCCGGGGCTGTGGGTGCCGGCGGAGCGCTCTGCATCGCTATAATAAGGAGAAAGCTCAGCTGGATGGGGCTGAAAGCGGCTATTATAGACACCACCAAGACATCCTGTATGGTCATCGTCATTGTCACCGGGGCCGCCATCTTCGGGCATTTTCTGGCTCTGACCCGCATCCCCTATGACCTTGCCAGCACCATCGGCAGTTTGAACCTGCCGCCGATGGCCATCGCCGGGCTGATTATCCTTATCTACCTCATTGGCGGCTGTTTCATCGATTCGTTAGCGCTGGTGCTACTCACCGTACCCATCTTCTACCCGATAATCGTGGTCTTGGGCTTTGACCCTGTCTGGTTTGGGGTCATCATCGTACTAGTAACACAGATAGGCGTTGTATCACCACCTTTAGGAACTAATGTCTACATCATTAGCGGCATCGCCCGGGATATTCCACTAGGCACTATCTTTAAAGGGGTATTCCCGTTTCTCCTCGCCATGATAGTATGCGTACTGCTGATTGTGCTCTTCCCGCAAATAGCCCTATTCCTGCCCGGCATTATGAGTTAGATCAAGACAAAACTGTATAGACACAGTAATTTTAAATCAGCTTACTGAAAGAAATGCTGGAGAAATGAAGAAAAATTTGTTTATGTTAATCGGGCTCATTCTGTTTGTCGCTCTAATACTAATGATACTTATATCGAGAATATTTACACATAATTCTACGCTAGCTGTTTTGGTTACTTTCAACCCGCTACATTTAATCATCGTAAACGTAGGGATATTTTTAATCGGAATAGTCTTGATAATATTCTCATCAAAAATAGGTATTTGGTGGTATCAAACGTACTACAACGCAATTGATGGACTAAATAAAAAAGCTTCATCAAAATTAGGATTTGAAGTTGAAAACGTGTTCGCACAGGAATCGATAATTAGAAAGTTTGCAGGGCCTTATTTAGTAGTATGGATGCTACGGATATTTGGGTTTGTATTTTCCGGTTTATCAGCATATTACCTTTACGAAATTTTATCTGCATAAAATGAGCTTGATTGAAGCTAGCCAATCGTAGCTAATTAAAGCTAAAATGGGAGTAAATAAATCACCCCTACCGCCAAATAGTTCACCGGCCTAACGCTAATATCGAGGAAAGAAGAAAGCTGCTACTGAGCATGCTGGACGCGGTCTATGTGGACGCTAAGAAGACCAAGTCAATCATTGCCATAAAGCCGAAGCCGCCTTTTAAACCTGTCTTCCAGGTGGCGGCTTCGCGTGAAGGGTCTGATATCCGTATCATCAATGAGCCTTATCAGGGCTCGTCTTTGTTTCTGGTGGAGACGGGGGAGAGTCGAACTCCCCGTCCAAAAGAAGCTGCCCAGAATATGCTACAAGCTTAGTCAGCTCTTTAATCTTACCCGGTTCACCTCTGCTGACCGAGCTAAACCGAGCCAGCCGATAAGTCTTTCACCACCTTTATCGACGTCCAGAGTGGCGGCACCCCGGCTTTTCGTCACCCATTCCCAACCCGCCGGGGCAAGGTTAAGATGGATGGCTACCTATTTTTTAGGCAGCAGCTAAAACTGGTTCGCCAGTTAATTTTTTGCCACTTGTTTAATGAGGTTAGTGGCACCTCCGCCTGCAATCCTGAAGCCCACTTCCCCTGTCGAACCCACGCGTCCCCGCTGATTATAGACGCCCAGCTTTGACTACCTCCTTAAAGTTTACTTTTCTTTAAAGCCCGCCCCACCTCTCTTGCCGCCTCGCGGCGGGCGATGGAGTCACGCTTATCGTAAAGCTTTTTCCCTTTAGCTACCGCTACCTCAACCTTGGCCAGGCTGTCCTTTAAATATAACCTTATTGGCACCAGGGTCAGTCCTTTTTCAGCTACCTGGCCAGTAAGGCCGTTAATCTCTTTGCGATGCAAGAGGAGTTTGCGGGGCCTCTTCGGCTCATGGCTGTAAAAGCTGCTGGCTTCATAGCGCCCGATATGAGCATTCAAAAGCCATAATTCCCCCGCCTCAGGCTTCACATAGGCATCACCTAAGCTCACCCTCCCGCTTCTAATTGATTTTATCTCCGAGCCGGTGAGGGCAATACCGGCTTCAATACTTTCGCCTATATGATAGTTGTGATAGGCTTTACGATTGGTGGCAACTATCTTAATACCCACTCCTAATTATACCATATCCGAAATGCTCCGGTAGCCCATGCCCCAAATATAGCTGTCCATACCATCCTTAATTCTATTCAGAAAATGTTGCTGGACCTCCTCTAAATCAAGGTGGATATCAAAACGCCGGCAAAAAGGAGGCCGGGCAGGCTTTCCCTTACCCTCTTGAACATGGTGTCTTGGAGGCAGGAAATGTGAGCTTTCTGTATCCATCTCGGAAGATTCGGCGGAGCGGGGTCTTACTCCTCCTTGGTACGAGGGTGGTTCTGTGGAACAGAAACCCGAACCAGTACGGGGATTTTCTTCTCTGATGAAAACGACACCACATAAAAGGCTTTAACAGTTGAAATCCTGACTTTTCTGATGTTAAATTATGGGTAGGGCGTTCAGATGTCAGGAGAGGTTGATACCAGCTACCCGGCAAAATATGAGACCGAAGTTGTTCTCAGGACTGGTAAGAGAGTAAGGCTCAGACCCATCCGGAGTGACGATACCGGGCGCTGGCTGCAGTTCATAAATAACCTGAGCGACCGTACCAAGTACCTCCGCTTTCATTATATGCCCGAAGGCTTCGCCGAAGAAGATGCCGCCCGTTATTGCGCCGTAGATTATATTAATACATTTGCGG
>CAYOKF010000202.1:0-3339 GCA_964404475.1 uncultured Dehalococcoidaceae bacterium
ATTTTCCCTGAAGTTAGGCTGTGATGATATTACTGGCAATCAAATCGCTCTTTCCAAAGAAATGAATGATGCCAGATTTTCTTTAAATAATTCAGTGAGTTAGCTTTCATTAAATAGATAGAGTATAATCTTGGCTAGGTCTGAATTGCTTTTTGGAGGCAGTCTCATGGCTACTTCCAAGATACCGAAACGCATTAGCAGGCTAGAGGAGCTTGCTGATAATCTATGGTGGAGCTGGCATCCGGAAGGACGCGCCTTGTTCAGGGTGCTGGATTATCCCTCTTGGAGGCTGGGTGGACACAATCCGGTGCAACAGCTTTATGAGATGAGCCAGGAGAAACTGGAGGCTGCTGCCGGAGACAGTTCTTTCCTTTCTCTGTATGATGCTGCTACCTTTGCCTTTGATAAAGAAATGACCGATGATGATTCCTGGTACACCACCAAATATCCGGCCTTCCGGCATAAACCGATAGCCTATTTTTCCATGGAATTTGCCCTGCATAATTCCTTGCCAATTTACGCTGGTGGCCTAGGTGTTTTGGCCGGCGACCTTTGTAAAGAGGCGAGCGATTTGGGAATACCAATGGTGGCCGTTGGCTTTATGTACCCGCAGGGATATTTCCGGCAGCGTATCTCGGCAGAAGGCTGGCAGGAAGAAGAGTACAGCCAGCTTAATTTCAACCGAGCCCCGGTAAGCCCGATACTATCCAGTGATGGGCTAAAATGCTTGGTAGAGGTGCAGCTTAAGGATAGGACACTGCACATCGGTGCTTGGCTGGTACGACTGGGACGGGTAAATCTCTATCTTCTTGACACTGACATTGAGGAAAACAAGCCTGAAGACCGACAGCTATCCAACCGTCTTTACACTGCAGAACGCGAACAACGCCTCCAGCAAGAGATACTGCTGGGCATCGGGGGGGTGCGTATTCTTCGCAAGCTGGGTATTGAACCTTTAATCTGGCATGCCAATGAAGGCCATACCGCCTTCATGATGCTGGAGCGCATCAGAGAAGCAGTGGCCGGAGGCATGGCTTTTGAAAAGGCACTTGAAAGCGTTAAGAAGACCTCCGTTTTCACAACTCATACCCCGGTTCCAGCTGGCCACGATATCTTCTCCATTGAGCTTGTCGAGCAGTATTTTAAGAACTACTGGCCCTCTCTGGGTACTGACCGGGAAGCCTTTCTGGACATGGGACGGCACGCTGGAAGTGGAGAAAACACGTTTAATATGACGATTCTTTCTTTGAAGGTCTCCGACCACCGTAATGCCGTCAGCCGGCTTCACGGCAGGGTAACCCGCCGGATGTGGTGTGATCTATGGCTAAACTGCTCCGAAGATAATGCTCCGATAAAACATATCACTAACGGTATACATGTGCCTACATGGATTGCACTCGAGAATCGGCAACTATATAGCAAGTATCTCGGCGCGGACTGGATAGAGAGGCACGATGATATTGAGGTATGGCAGCCTATTGATGGTATTCCGGATGAGGAACTCTGGCAGGTCCATCTGCTCCTGAAGAGAAAACTGTTACACATCATTCTGGAACGTGCCCAGCAAAGATGGGCCGGGAGCGAGGTGACGCCACAGCAAATACTGGCCATGGGCTCCCTGCTTGACCACGGTATGCTAACCATAGGCTTTGTCAGAAGATTCGCCGAATACAAAAGACCGGATTTGCTGTTCAAGAATATGGAGAGGCTGAAGAAGATTGTCAATGACCGCTGGCGCCCCGTACAGATAATCATCGCCGGCAAATCCCACCCCGCTGATACTGCATCCAAAAAGCTGCTACAGCATGTCTACAACATGGCCAGAGACCGCGCCTTTCAGGGCAGGATTGCCTTGCTTGAGGATTACGATATGCGCCTGGCAAGGTATCTGGTACAGGGTGTGGATGTCTGGCTGAACACGCCACGTCGCTTGCAGGAAGCCTCCGGAACGAGCGGTATGAAGGCGGCACTTAACGGTGTGTTGCACCTGAGCGTGCCGGATGGATGGTGGCTCGAAGCCTATAACGGCAACAACGGCTGGAGCATCGGTGACGAGGTGCTCAAAGCCAGTACTGCAGAAGAAGACGAATCAGATGCCGAGTCCCTCTACCGCCTCCTTGAAGAGCAAGTGGTTCCCCGGTACTATAACCGGGACAGAAACGGCGTGCCGAAAGAATGGCTATCTATGGTGAAAAAATCAATCCGCTCGATTGTACCTTTATTCTGTGCGCGCCGGATGTTAAAAGAATACTGTGAGCAGATGTACCTGCCGGCAGGCGATATGTGATTGTATTACGGCAAAGTGCTAGAATTAGCTCATAATCGCAACCGTCTGGGAGGTGCGATATGCCGATAAAAGCATACTATCTGGCACCGGATGGCATCCTTCAGCATAACTTATCCGAAGATAAGGTTGCTACAGCATATGAGTCCAAGCAGGGTCTGCTTTGGGTGGACATTGCCGAGACTACAGAGGATGACGGAAGATTTCTTGAAAATAGTTTCCATTTTCATCACCTTGCCGTTGAAGATTGTGTCAGCAACCTGATTCATCCGCCTAAAATAGACGATTTCGGTGAGTATCTTTTCATTGTCGTCCATGGTATAAACCATGTCGCGGAGTCGGACATCGTTGAGACGGCCGAGCTGGCAATCTTTCTTGGCGAACATTTTGTGGTCAGCAACCATAACACTCCTCTCTATTGCATCAGGGCGGTTGAGCAGATGATAGAGGCCGACAGCCGCCTCATGAAACGCGGCACAGATTTTTTAGCACACACTCTTGTTGACGCCCTAGTCGATAATGTTATGCCAACTATTGACAGTATGGGCGATGTCGCTGAAGAGATTGAGGAAGAGGTTATCCGACGGCCTCAGCCAGTTACCTTGGACGGCATCATGAAGCTGAAACGCTCTACCCTGAGGATACACCGTGTCATGGCTCCCCAGCGCGAGGTGCTCAACAGCCTGAGCCGTGGAGAGTTCCCCTTGATAAAGCCCGAGGCCCAGATATTCTACCGCGACGTTTACGACCACGTTGTCCGCGTTGAAGATTTGAACCAGACCATTCGCGACCGGGCGGATAACGCGCTGGCTACCTATCTCTCCGCAGTGGCCAACCGGCAGAATGAGACGATGAGAGTCCTCTCTGTGGTGGCTACTATCTTCCTGCCGCTGACGCTCCTGGCCGGCATCTATGGCATGAACTTTGAATATATGCCGGAGCTGCAATGGCGGTGGGGATATTTCATGGTGCTGGGAATTATTCTGCTGGTTGAATTGGTTGTTATCTGGCGGTTCTGGGCCAGCGGCTGGTTCGCTTGGGGTAAGCGCAATATG
>CAYOKF010000203.1:0-3334 GCA_964404475.1 uncultured Dehalococcoidaceae bacterium
TGCACCAAGACTAAGAATGGCAACTGGTATTGCTAGTGTCGTTAATCACCTAGATCAAGGTAGTGATGAGAGTAAGGACCGACTGAGTTAAGTTGGCTTAGTGTCCTGTTGTTGCCCCCTATTTTTCTGGCTGAAATACTCCGGTGTAAACTCAGGATAGAGCGTCAACTGCGGGCGGTACCAATCCCACTCCGGAGCCTCTCTTCCTTTTGTGGATAAACAATAATAACGGCGTGGTGGCGCCTCGGGATATGTGAGACTCTTAATATAAGACTCCTCTTCCTTGCCGGTCGGCTCTATCCACCCGAGTTGCTTGAGGTAGTGAAAGTAGCGATAGAAGCTGTGGAAACGAGCACGGTGCAGCTTGTAGGGTATCCTTTCTAGGTGCCACTCCAGGCGCTCCACATATTCCTCCGCTGTAAAAGGCTCTTGCTTCTTTCTTATCCGCTGCTCATTTTCCCAGGCTACAGCATCTTTGGCATAGGCTAGGCGCAGGGCTTCTTTATAGCGATAAAAAATGCTTTCCGAGTAATCGCCTTCGCTAGGGTCGATCTGGGGTGAGCCCTCTGGTCCCAGCCCCATGAGGTACTCCCTAAGAAACTGACCTGCGGTAAACGGCCTCAGAAACCGCATTTCCTTTCTGGGCCGGAGATACTTCCGCCCCTGTCTCTTTTCCTTGAAATAATCCTCTATAGGCATTTCGCCTATCTGGGGATAGAGCACACGCTGGGGATGAGACCAGTCTTCGTCGGAAGCCTCAATACCCTTCCTGGTAAGCCGATAAAGCTTGCGAGGATAGGTATCAGGATGGTCACCAGTGACCTCCTGCATACTAGAGCGCTCTTCTTTACCAGTCGGCTCCACCCATTCGAGCTGTTTGAGCCAGTGGAAGTACCTCTGGAAGCTGTGATAACGGGACTTTACCAGTTTGTAAGGCAGCCGCCTCAGGTGCCAGTCAACTCTCTCGGCATATTCCTCGGGCGAGTAGATAGGTATGCCTGCCTTTATCCTTCGCCGGTTCTCACGGTCAACAGCTTCTTCGGCATACGCCGTGTGGAGCGCCACCTTGTAGTGATAAAAGATATCCTGAGTAGCCGCGCCTTTCTCCGGCTCTATCTCAGGTCTGCCGAGTGGTCCTAGCCCCAGGAGAAAGTCCCTGATGAATATGCCGCAGCCGACGGGACGGGCAAATCCGCCCGGATTCGGCCTGAGCTTCATTACCACGTCCTGCCTCCCGTTCTATGTTTAACTACCTCTGACAGCCTCCATGCCTCTCTTTCAACACAGGCACTGTCATTATGCGGGCAGAGAGCCTCGGCTTGCCTGGCTGCCCACCAGCCATACTTTTCGGCTATCCTTTTCAAGTCATCTCTAGGAATGGTTAGAGGTGATGAGGTATCTTTTTTAGGGAAATACTTGGCCCGGCATTCCGGGCAGATGCCATGTGTCACGGACTTGTCCTCGTAAGGCTCCTTCTCTCCCAAGTACTTACCGCACCAGGCGCACCTGACTATCAGCGGTAAAAGAGGCTGCTGCTGGCTTTTCCCAGATTTCAACTTCCTGAACGGAGACAGCCAGGGATTCTTCTCGATATCGGCAATAACCAGCTTAATTAAGGCAAATGATATCTCGTCACCGCGAGCGGTGAAGATGACATTGTCCTCGGGCATTCCCTTAACGTACTCCCTGGCCTCGGCTATGGTGTCGAAGCCTTCCAGTATCTCCTTATAGGCTGCTCTCCTGGCATCACTGCTTGTTCCGTCAGGCCACTTATCCCAATTGGGGTCATTTCTCTTACGGTCAATCAGCCTGTTCAGCGTCTCAACCGCCTGTCGTCTCAACTCGCTCTGGCTAGGCATTTCCAAAGACCTCCACTGCGTCCTCCATGAGCGCCCAGAATAGCCCCGTCATTATGGCCGATACCAGTACCATAATAGCCTCCTGAGACCACCATACGGTCTCCATGGGAGTTATTACGCCGCCCTCCATCACTTCAACGGTCGGCGGAATGAGCCCGATCATGCTTGAGTCACCTTCTCCAGGTCCTCGATAATGGTGTTGGCGACATTGCGTATGGAAGCGAGGTTATGCTCCAGCACCTTCTCTTCCCTGGCCCACAATGCCACATAGGGGAAGGAACGTGTACCAGTATCGAAGCCGTAATGTGCTCCCACCACGAAGGCAGCGCTCTCGGCTATAGTCTCGGCATCCGCTCTAGGTATATGAAAGACGCCCGCAGAGTAATAGTGAGCTATCTCGTGGGTCAGGGTCTTGAGCTGCTGTGCCGGCGGTTCCTCGGGACGTACCCAGATGCCGGTCGGGCTGTACTGGCCTTTTATCTCCAGGTCCTGGTAAGGACGTGGCTTAAAGCTAACTGTAACACCTCTCTGTTTCATTAATTTCTTGAGACCGGCAAATAGCTCTTCGTTGACCTCACCAGTGAGCACCGGCACCTCGAACTCCGGTAACGGTTCACCCTCGGTCTGGGAAATATCATAAACATAAACGACAATGAACCGGGGCTCGACATCGCCGACCTTTTCTTCCGTCGCTCCCCATTCTCTTACCTGCCGTTCCGCCTCACGCCGTGTTCTGGCCCTGTCAACTAGCCTGCCTTCCCGATAGATGCCCCATTCTTTATCAAGGCGCTGGATTTGCCAGGTTGCTCCGTCCGTAAGCCTTACCCACTTTACCTCTCTGGCAGAGAAGATGGGGGCGAAGATGGCAATTCCGGTCTCTCCCTTCTTGACCCAGCGGCCCATATCCTTCCAGGCATTAAAGCCGGCGACGTGAGTGGCATCGGGCTTCTGCAGCATGATAAGGAGCTGGTTATTCCAGGAGTAGTCGTGGAACCGGGACATGGCCACCAGGTAGTTTCTGAACTCATCGCTGGACTGGATCTGCGCGACACCGTCCTTGAGCTTTTTCAATAAGGCATCGGTCTTTGTCTCACCGGGCTCCGTCCGAACCGCCGGGAGATACTCAACCGATAATGCCGATTCCGGCAGTGGCAACGGGTCAACCAGATGGCGGTCTTTCCGGGAGATTAACTCCCCGACTTCCATCATCAATGCCTGGGGATGAAGCCCGATGTTTGACGTGTGCTCTTTCTTCATGTGCCGGCTGAGCGCCTCCGACCTGGTTATCGAGTTATACTCCGGTATCTCTATCACCTTGCCACAGATCGGGCAGGTAACCGTAACTCCCGACTTCCTGCTTTCGGTCATGGGCAGATATCTCCTTTCCGGCTCCGTCGCACCGGTTACCAGACTTCTGGCCAGACCAGTCATAAATCCCATAAACATGAGAAACATACCGAAGCCGATGAATTCGT
>CAYOKF010000204.1:0-3305 GCA_964404475.1 uncultured Dehalococcoidaceae bacterium
TGTACGTCCAGTACAGCGAGGGGTTCCCCGGTGTGGTGCTGGGGGATGATAGCCTTTATATTGACACCTCGCAGGACATAAGCCGGCCGCTGGAGCAGCTCTATGCTGCCTACCTGGATAATGACCGTGATAAATACCCCATCAGCCCGGACTACGCGGCGGGCCTGCACCATTTCCTCGGTCAGCCACACCTGACACCACGGGCGGTTAAAGGGCAGATCACCGGCCCCCTTACCTGGGGGCTGACGGTAACCGATAAAGAAAAGCGGGCCATCCTTCATGATGATGTCCTCAGTGACGCCGTGCCCAAGCTGCTCAAGCTGAAGGCAGCCTGGATGGAAAAGGAGCTTAAGATTATTTCGCCGAATACCATCATTTTCGTTGACGAGCCGTACATGTCGGCTTACGGCGCTTCCACTGCCAGCGGCGCTTTCACTTCCACGGAAAAGATTGTCGCCATGCTGGATGAGGTCTTTGCCGGCATCAGCGGCGCCAAAGGCCTCCACTGCTGCGGCAACACCGATTGGTCTGTGCTCTTGAAGGCCAGCCTGGACATTCTCAGCTTTGATGCCTATAACTATGCTGAGTCGCTGAGCCTCTATCCGGCAGAAATCAAGAAATTTTTAGGGAAGGGAGGCACCATAGCCTGGGGAATCGTCCCCAACGATGCGGAATCACTTGACAGGGAATCAATAGCCAGCCTTAAGGACCGGCTGGGAGAGGCGATGGCTCCGTTTACCAGGAATGGCCTGCCCTTCCGGCAATTAATAGCGCAGGGTTTGCTCACCCCCAGCTGCGGGCTGGCGTCCCTGCCCGAAGAAACAGCCGGCCGTGTCCTGGAACTGCTGGCCGATTTATCGGCAGAGATAAGAAAACGCTATGCTTAGGAGAAGAGCTGTCAATGGAATGTCAGATTGAAGCCAATCAAGCCAAATGCAACTGCACCTATGAGCCCTGCCCGCGCAAGGGCAAGTGCTGTGAGTGCATTGCCTATCACCTGAAATATGATGAGCTTCCCGCCTGTGTCTTCCCAGCGGAGGTGGAGAGAACCTATGACCGTTCCTTTGCCCGCTTTGCTCAGTTGGTCCAGGCCAAAGGTGGTAAAAAGAGCTGATTTAGGCTATAGTAATAACGATGAATAAAACTAGAAAAGTAGCCCTGCGCAAGCGAAGGCTCAAGGACAAGAAGATCAAGGAGACAAGAAAGGCACAGCTACAGGCCGCAAAGTAGCGCCCCTTCCCTGTTAGCCAGCCGATCCGGTAATTAAATCAGCTTGTGGCCAGGTGCCGTGATGCAGCCAGTATATTTGCTTACCGGCAGACCGGGAACCGGCAAAACCAGCCTTATCAAGCAGGCGGTGGCCGGTCTCGAGGGCCGGGCTGGTGGTTTCTATACCGAGGAAATACGAGTCCAGGGAACAAGGCTTGGCTTCAGGCTGGTTACCCTGGACGGCCATGAGGTGACGCTGGCCCACATTAGCTTCAGTAAAAGCTACCGTGTGGGTAAATACGGGGTTGATATTGAAAGCCTGGAGCGGGTGGGGGTGGCTTCCCTGAAAAGCGCCGCCGTCGGCAGTGACCTGATTGTTGTGGATGAAATCGGCAAGATGGAACTTTTTTCAGTCAGTTTTAGAGAAACCGTTTCCCGGATAATTGCCAGCGGGAAAAGACTTCTGGGGACGATACTACTAGCCCCTCACCCTTGGGCTGATACCATAAAGCAACAAACACAGGTAAAAATAGTAACCGTGACCAGAGCCAACTATCCTGAGGTATGGGAGAACTTGCAAGAATGGCTGAGCTACCCGCGGTAATTCAAGCGCTCCTCGAACCGAACGCCTACCCGGAAGCACCGGAAAAAGGCATCGAGTTGATGCAGACACAGATGTCTTTCATCTTGCTGGCCGATGACTTCGTCTACAAGATAAAGAAGCCGGTAAATCTGGGCTTTTTGGATTACTCCACACTGGACAAACGCCGGTACTACTGCCAGCAGGAGGTCAAGCTCAACCGGCGCTTGTGTCCGGAGGCTTATCTGGGGATAACCCCGATAACCCGTGACCAGAACCGCATTCTGGTAGCAGGCGGGGGCGAAACCATCGAGTATGCCGTAAAGATGCGCCACCTTCCCGCTGAAGCCATGCTGGACTCACTCTTGGTCAATAACCGGGTTACACCACAGATGCTGGCCAGCGTGGCGGAAAAACTGGCCGGTTTCCACCAGACGGCGGAGACCAGCGCCGGCATCAGCACCTTTGGTAACCTGGATGCCATTAACGAGAACACCGGGGAAAACTTCGTGCAGACCAAGCCGTACCTCGGCAAAACCATTTCCCGGAAGCAATACCAGCATATTAAGGCTTATACTGAGGACTTTATCCAGGGCAATGCCACCCTGTTCCGCAAGCGGGTTGCCGGGGGCAGGATACGGGACTGCCACGGTGACCTTCATGCCGCTCATATCTGCTTCCATAACGGTATCTGCATCTATGACTGCATTGAGTTTAACGACCGCTTCCGTTATGGAGATGTCGCTTCAGAAGTCGCTTTCCTGGCTATGGACCTGGACCATTACGGGCGGGCAGACCTCTCCCGCCACTTTGTCGCTGCCTACGTAGCCCAGAGCCATGATGAGGAGATTGAACTGCTGCTCAACTTCTACAAGTGCTACCGGGCTTACGTGCGGGGCAAGGTAGCCTGCTTCAAGTATGATGACCCGTATATCTCCCCGGAAGAAAAAAACGAGGTCCTGGTCAACGCCAGGAGCTATTTCACCCTGGCTGAGTCATATCTAGACACGGGCAAACCAGACCCGCAGCATACCTGAGAAAAGGAGCCAGCAAATTGAGAGAGCCGTTCCGGAAATTCATTGAAAACGAACTGGGTTCAGGGTTTGTGCTTATCGCATGCGGGCTTCCCGGTACCTGGAAAACCGAGACTACCGAGGAAGTAGCCAGGATTAAGGGCTACCCTCTGCTCAGAACTGACCTGATCCGGCTGGAAGTGCTGAAAAACGAAGACGTCTTCGATGAAAAGGTAGCCGCCAGCATGGATAAACGCACCATGGTCTACGATGAGATGTTCCGACGTGCCGGGGAAAGCCTCCGCAAAAGCGACGGCGTGATACTGGATGCTACCTTTGTCACCGGGGCACTGCGCGAGCAGGCAGCCGCTATCGCCGACAAACACAACCGGACTTTCGTTATCCTGCAAACCGACTGCCCGCAGGAAGTTTCCATCAGGAGGATACTTGAACGCACCAGAGAGGACTACGTCTCCAACGCCCTCACCGAACAGGCCTACCTC
>CAYOKF010000205.1:0-3293 GCA_964404475.1 uncultured Dehalococcoidaceae bacterium
ATTAGCCTAGCCGTACGGCTAGGCTAATTCTTTTGTCTTCTTTTACAAAATGAGTTTTTGTAACACTTGTAATATTTTTGGGTAACTCCGGGGTTTCTGTTCCTTGAGTATGACACAGTCCAGTTTCACATCTTTCTTGTTCGCTTTTCCCCTAGAATTCAATTATTATTCATATAGAAAGTTGGTGGAGTTATACAGCAGATATCTAAGCTGATAAAGCAATCTTTAAATCACGGAGGACAACAGAATGCCTGCAGCAAAGAAGGCTAGCCCCAAAAGAAAGAAGGCAATCACCGAAATCGGTCAGGTTGTTCCAAGTAATTTCAAATTTGGATTAATTGTTGCAGTGGCTTTGTTCTGGGCGGATTTTATCAGGTCGATACTCAACGGCATTTTTTCTCTGGCGCATATCAACAATACAATTATCACTGACTTTATTCTTGCTATCGCAGCCACTGCTCTAGCTTACCTAGTCTTGATAAGCTATCGGAGGATAAAATCACGACTGGAAAAAGTAAAATTATAGTATCGCAGGCAGGTGCTCCGGTTTTACTTTAAATTCTAGGCACGCGTAGCTGGTCTGTACTTTCCGAAGCTATAGAGTTTCGGTAAGAGGTGTTTACGGACTTCCTCAAGAGCAAACAGTCCTCCGGCAGACAACACCACAATACCCCAGTCGCGCAGCGTTAAAGGAAAGGTTTTGAATGCCACCTGTAAGAATGGAACATAGACCACGGCTATCTGTAACAAAACTGCCAGTCCAATAGAAAAAACGAGGGCACGGTTACGAAAAACACCCAGTTTAAATATGGTGTGTTCATCGGAGCGGGCACTGAAGGCCATCAGCCACTCAAAAGCTACTATGGCACAGAAGGCCAGTGTCCGGGCTTCATCAATGCTCATTCTGGTTTCCGCCCAGCGGAAAATCAGGAAGGTTCCCAGACCTATCAAAACCGCCATTACCATTATTCGTATGAATAGCCCGGGATAGATAAGGCCAACGCTCGGGTGGCGTGGTGGCTGTTTAAGCTCATCGCCAAACTTGGGTTCCATACCCAAGGGGATGTCCCCCGCCGTATCGGTAACCAGATTGACCCAGAGAATCTGGACCGCCCGCAGAGGTGACTGACCGACGAATATCAGGGCTAATATCAGGGCTACAAGCTCACTCAAATTTGTATTTAACGTATAGAAAAGGACATTCCTCAACCGGTTGAAGATAGCTCTGCCTTCATCCACCGCCGATACTACCGAAGCAAAGTTGTCATCGGCCAGCACCATATCGCTGGCATCTTTGGCCACATCCGTTCCCGTAATACCCATAGCCACCCCAATGTCAGCTGCTTTCAGTGCCGGGGCGTCGTTTACTCCGTCTCCGGTCATCGCCACGATTTCCCCGTTGGCTTTAAGGGCTTTTACTATTCTCATCTTGTGCAGTGGCTCGATACGGGCGAAAACAGAGATGTTTTCGATTTCAGCGGCCAGTTCTTCATCACTCATTTTCTGGAGTTCAGCCCCCGTTACCGCTTTCCCTGAAGGAAGACCAATCTGGCGGGCCACCGACTCCGCCGTTATCTTGTTATCACCAGTTATCATCTTTACCTTGATACCAGCCTGTTGGCATGAAGCTAGTGCTTCTCTGGCCTCCTGCCGGGGTGGATCGGCCATACCGGCCAGGCCTATAAATGTCAAATCATCCTGTATATCCTCGTCGGTCAGCTTACTCGATTTCTGAGGAAAGTCGCGATAAGCCATGGCGATGACTCTAAGGGCATCTTTACCCATATCCATCGCAGCTTCAGAAATATTCGTACGATCGGACTCCGTTATCGGTACCACATCTCCATTTTTGATAATATGCTTGCTGTAGGAAAGTATTTTCTCAACCGAACCCTTTATATAGGCTGTTTTGTGTCCTGCCTCAGCATGCAGCGTGGCCATGTAATGCAGGGTGACCATGTACTGTTTTTCACTGGCAAACGGAAGCTCATCTTCTCGCGGGTAGGCTTCCTCTAAATCGGCTTTATCTAGTCCGGCCTTGGTCGCCATCACGACCAGGGCTCCTTCGGTGGGATCACCGAAGATACCGTGATTTTTATTACTCCGAGTCAGAGAAGCGTCGTTGCAGAGAGCACCGGCTCGCAATAAGAGCGTGATCTGTTTATCATCTACTGGATTAATCGGTTTTCCATCCTGATTGAATTCGCCCTTCGGCTCATAACCTTCGCCGGTAATTTCGATATATTTGTCGTCCGTAAAAAGCCGGTGGACGGTCATCTGGTTTAAGGTCAGCGTACCGGTCTTGTCCGAACAGATAACTGTGGCTGAACCCAGAGTTTCCACTGCCACCAGTTTCCGGACGATAGAGTTACGACGCGCCATTGCCCGCATGCCGATGGCCAGTACCACCGTCACGACCGCCGGTAGACCTTCAGGGATAGAAGCTACAGCTGCGGCAATCGCCAGCATGAACAGATCGAAGATTTCCAGACCCTGGAGCAGACCGACGGCAACCAGGAGGGCGCTAACTCCCAGGAAAACAAATACCAGGTATTGCCCGAGCTTCTTGATATTTCTCTGCAACGGTGTTTCTTCCTGTTTGACCTCTTCAAGTCCGGTCGCTATCCTGCCTATTTCAGTTTCCATGCCGGTAGCCACCGCCACACCCGTAGCCCGGCCACTGGTAATAATAGTACTCATAAAGAGCATATTTATTCTTTCGGCAATAATAGAGTCTTCCGACAAAGGGTTAAGCTGCTTTTCCACCGGGACAGATTCACCGGTAAGGGCGGACTCGTTGACCTTTAAATTGACGCTTTCCAGTAATCTGACGTCTGCCGGAACCTTGTCTCCGGCTTCAAATAGTAAAATATCACCCGGGACAATCTCACGGGCGGATACGGTCTCGATATTTCCGTTGCGCCTGACTTTAGCTTTTGGCGCTGCCATCTCCAGCAGCGCTTCCATCGCTTTTTCAGCCTGACCCTCCTGGAAGGTGCCGATTACGGCGTTCAAAATAATTACGCCGAAAATCACTATGGCGTCGATATAGTGCTCTTCTCCGGTGAAAAACTGTGATACCAGGGAAATAATACCGGCAGCCAGTAAGACGTATATTAAAGGACTGAGGAACTGCCGCATGAAGACCATGATCAGAGGGATCTTCTTTTTGCCTATTAGCTCGTTCGCGCCGTACTGGGCTAAGCGTTCTTTTGCTTCTTTCTCTGTAAGACCGGAAATCCGGGAACAGGTCTTTGATAATGCTACCTCTGGCGTAAGGCTGTGCCATGCAG
>CAYOKF010000206.1:0-3258 GCA_964404475.1 uncultured Dehalococcoidaceae bacterium
CTTAACCAAAATGTATGAGGAAAAGCAAAATAAAACAGAGGATAACGAATCTGAAGAATCGCTGGGGGAAGAAGAATAGATATATTGCTTATTGTCAGGCCTTTACATTTGACAATTTTATATAATAACAGTACTAAGATACCGGTTTTACAAGAAGGTGGCATGTCTTGACTTTTTTAAGGGCCTAATATACTATGCGGTTAATCACATATGTAAAAGGTTATTTAACGTGTGTGTAAATATTTCAGGCATAGATGGGCAAAGTAAAGTTAGATAAACTATAAATAACGGACTGAAGGAGGTAGGCAGTGACCGAAACGAGAAAGCAAACCAAGAAAAGCTCTGGCCAGGCTGAAGAGATGGGAATGGAGGTTGTTGAGGAGCAGGCTGTGGAGCCAGCCGGTCAGGTTGAAGAACAGGCGCAGGAACCAGAGGAAAAAGCCCCTGAGGAAGAGGCAGCACAGTTTGTGAGCCCGCTAGATGAAGTTATGGTCCATGCCGAGCAAGCTTATAAGGCTTATATGGATGCTGAGCGGCAGGTAGCGAGGGCTTATCGGGAGAACGAGATACAGGTAACTAAAACTTTCAACAAGGCGGAGCAGAATATACAAGATACCTATGATACTACCGTAAGGCAGGCTTTACAGGCTCGGGAAGAAGCCATTGCCAGAGCTGTCAAAGCCCGCGATGAGGCGATGAAAAAAGCCGAGCGAGATTTTGAAGAGAGCCAGGAACAGGTTACCAAGGTCTGTGAAGAAGCTGTCGCGCAGGCTACGCAGGGCCGTGATGATAACCTGGAAAAAGCAAGAAAAGTACGTGATGATACCATTGAGCAGGCCTGGCAGATATATTCCAAGATGGCAAAATAAGCTAAACACCGTATAAAACCGTTTGAGATCTTCTTTTTGGAGATGTTGGTTTGCCTGTTGCCTTCAGTCGTTAGGGTTGGGTTGTAGGCGGAAAGTTATACCAAACGGTCTGATTACAGATTTATGTGGTGCAGCTTGTAATTGCAGAGAGTAGCTTTTAGAGCAGGGAAGGTATGTCCTTAATGGTAAGGTCGATATCGCGCTGCTGGCTGACCAAACCGGTCTGACGTTTCTTGAGGGCAGAGATAAGGTTTATGGCCTTGGAGAAGTAGTTTCTGATCTTTTCTACATCGCTGAGCTCGGAGAGAATGACCGTAATCTCCACCCCTCCCCGGTCTCTGGGGTAATCACCGCTGCGGAGTATCGCCTCAGGGGCCAGATTTTTCAGGTAGGTCCCGAGGTCTTTAATCAGGTCCATACTGATATCCTTGGAAGGAGCGGAGACAAGATAAAGGGCTCTCTTTGAGTCAATCGGATTACACTTGAGCGATAACCCGCTGATAGCTTCATCCATAGATTGAGTTCCCTTCTGGGTCTCGGTGGCTTTGTTCCTGAAATCATGGCTTTTCGTAAAAAGCGACTTGAAAAACTGATTTTGGGAATGGCCGTATCCTATCGCCGTCCACCCGGTTAAGGTCTGTATGATATCTCCGGCATCAAGCATCTTAGCCCCAATATGTTTTGGGTTCTTCTCCTCACCGGCACAGAGCACGCTATAGAAAGGCGCGGTTATCAAGCGGTTAATTTTAACCAAGTTGGATAATATCGACGAGTCTTTTTTGGCGTACCTCTGGTTGTCAACAAGAAAAATGGCGTCAGCTACCAGATAACTGGACTTAAGGCAGGTAGCAACATTGTAGATAGTCCTTTCCTCGGTAGTTTCTTCATGCTCAAAGGGTAGGACAATAAGATTATAGACCGGTTTATCTACGTAGCGTTCCTTTATCTGTTGTGTCATTATTGGTATGGACCCGGAGCCGGTGCCACCAGATGCGCCGGCGATAAGTAGAAAAGCGTCAGTTTCGGCGAAATCCTTCGTATTTCTTATGGTGTCGATGACCTTGTCTGCATCTTCTCTGGCTATCTCCGCCCCAAGTTCGTTGATTTTACCTACGCCATGACCACCCGTCTTACGCCCACCAATGAGAATGCGGTGATTGTAGTTCGGTTTGATGCTGACCAGACCACTTAAATCAGCTACATCAGTGTTAACGGCAAAAGCACCAGTGATGATATTGAGTCCCTTCAGGCTACGCGCTCTCTTATTGAGGCGGGCAAACTCATCAGCAATTCTACCGCCACACTGTCCACAGCCGACAACTACTAGCTTCATTCCTCACCTTGATATGAATTGTTATGCTATTTTCGCATCTTTAAATCAATATGTCAATCAGTTAGTAGGTAATACTTTAGTAAGGGTGCCTAAAATCCCCGGTCAGCAATGTAAGCAGCAAGGTCAGCCAGACGGCAGCTGTAACCCCACTCGTTATCATACCAGGCGAGTGTCTTGACCATATTGCCACCGATCACCATTGTTCCCAGAGCATCAACAATGGAGCTAGCCGGGTTGCCTTTGAAGTCCATGCTGACCAGCTCTTCCTGGCAGTACTCCAGAATACCAGTCAGAGGTCCCTCGGCGGCATCTTGGAAAGCCTGGTTGACTTGCTCAACGGTGACTTCCTTTTCCAGATCGGCAACAAAGTCAACCACCGATACGGTAGGCGTGGGTACGCGGAAAGCCAGGCCGTGAATCCTGCCCTCGAGTTCAGGGATTACCTGGGTAACCGCTTTGGCCGCGCCGGTGGTGGTGGGAATTAAATTAAGGGCGGCGGCCCGGGCACGGCGCAGGTCACGGTGGAAGGTATCCATAACTTTCTGGTCATTGGTATAGGAATGAATGGTGGTCATTAGCCCCTTGCTGACGCCGAAGCTTTCCTGCAGGACCTTTACCACTGGAGCCACGCAATTCGTGGTGCAGGAAGCATTGGAAATAATGTGATGTTTCCCCGGATTATAATGGTCTTCATTCACTCCCATAACGATGGTCGCGTCTTCATTTTTGGCCGGTGCGGAAATAATTACTTTTTTGACGCCATTTTTTAAATGGGCTGATGCCTGGGTGGCATCGGTAAACCGGCCACTTGACTCGATTACTATCTCGACTCCATAATCCCCCCAGGCGATATTTCCAGGGTTACTTTCCGAGAATGCTTTCATTTCCCGGCCATCGACAATAATGGCATCACCTCTGGCTTCTACGGTACCGGGATAACGCCCGTAGTTACTGTCCCATTTCAGCAGGTGGGCATTGGTTCCGGTATCGGTGAGGTCGTTAACTGCCACTACCTCCAGCTTATCCTTGTTGTACTCGTTTATTGCCCTGATAGTC
>CAYOKF010000207.1:0-3193 GCA_964404475.1 uncultured Dehalococcoidaceae bacterium
AGCGTGAGAACTGGCCGGTGGCGATTACCACTGCCTTAGCCTTGATAACGATGAATTCGCCGGTGCGGGTATCTATCGCGGTGGCGCCCACCACCCTGCCGTTATTGGTAAGCAGGTCAACTATCATCACCCGCTCGAAAACGGTTGCCTTTCTTTTTCTGACTCCCGTCGCCATCTCCGGTTTGACGTTCATCCAGTGCACCCGCAGGAATGGCATTCTCTCACCAAACATGAAAGCCGTGGGACGCAATTCGCCGTCGCCCCACCTCATGGTAACGCCGAGCTTCTCCAGTTCCTCTACCCCCCACATTCCGTTGGCGTAGAGCCGGTATATCCTGGTGGGATCGGAATACGGTGCTCCTCCATAGTAAGCATGGTTCCCTAATTCCCTTGTGATTTCTAAAAATTCCTTCGGTGTCATGCCACGGGGGAAAGCTCCACCGTAGTGGTCAATGCCCTGCCCGGAGGTACCGCTCCGGTCGGTCTTCGCCTTCTCGGCCAGTATAACCTTCAGGCCGTTTTCTGCCGCCTTGGCCGCCGCCGCACAGCCAGCGATGCCTCCTCCGTCTATCAGAACATCAGCCTCAACAACTCTGTCCGCAATCCGTTCTAAAGCCATTCTTCGTCTCCTTATCCTGCCGTTTTACGCTCACGCCCGGCTAGTCCCTTCTGCCGTTTCCCTATTTCCGCTTCTTCAAAAGCCGTATCCCGGTCTTGATGCCCTTTTCGTACCCGGGAAGCACCTCGCCGGAAGCCTGGACATAACTGATGTCCTTTTCCTCGGCGCGCTATTTGATGAGCTTCCACAGGGGGAACTCTAACTTCTCTTCATAGTGATTGTCTGCTCTGGGTTTGCCATTCTTTGACCTCTATGTAAAATTTCTCATGAGATTATTCTTAACTGAACTCCTTGATGGTTCATTCTAACTGGGATTTCCCATTTCAACTCGCAATGAAGGCCAGGATGCTTCATTGCTTTGTCACAAATTCTAGTACCCGTGGTACTTTGTTGTCAATCTCAACTAAGAGGGCCCGCAATAGCCTTCTCCACGAGCGAGCCATATACCGCTTGCTCCTTGAATCCTCGTCCATCAACGTTGGCAAAGCTCTCCATCACGAAAGAGGTCATACTATCCCCATCTTTGTCAACTGGTTGCTATTGTGTATCTGGAAAGAAAGTCCTCAGCGGATAATACTACCAGACCCCTGGCCAGCCTGTCTATGCCCTCATCGGTGAGTTAAGGTTGACAGCGGATACAGCATATACCACAGCGAAAACACTAAATAGGGCCCTGGTCTTCACTATCCATGTGCTGCTCATTCCGTTTTTCATAGCCTGATATACCTTTATCTCTTCCTGCTACCGGGGGTACCCATTACAAGTCAGGGCTTGGTGACGGTGTCTGCCTCTTATGCACACGGAGTTCCTGCGCACATTGAATCGGCTTATCCTTAAAGGGCTGACAATTGAGGCAGGAAATACACTTTGCCGACCGTGTATCTCCTCTTTGCCAGCGGCTAATCAAACCCGGTTCGCGAATTAAGGGACGACTCATTGAGATGAGGTCAGCATCACCGCTATCCACGATATCCTGCGCTGTTTCAAGACTGCGTATTCCTCCCACCAGAATCACCGGCACCGACACTTCTCGCTTAACGGCGGAAGCTCTTTCCCGATAGTATGTGCGCTCTGGATCACCCTTTTTCGCTATTGGTGGGCCTTTCCTTATGCCGGCGCTGATTTCTAAAGCGTCAACTCCCCCCTCCACCATTCCAAGAGCTGTTACCAGACCCTCACGAAAAGCAAGCCCGCCATCTACATCATCCTGGACACCGAACTTAACCAGCAACGGGAAATCGGCCCCTATTGTTCTCCGTACCCTCTGTATCAACTCCAGATGAAACCTTCGCCGGTTTTCGGCACTACCTCCCCAGCGGTCCGTACGCAGGTTGAATAGTGGTGACAGGAACTGGCTCATCAGATACCCATGAGCCCCATGAAGCTGGACGGCATCAAAACCGGCTTCTCGGGCACGGGCGGCAGCACACCCAAAATCGGATATAATATGCTCTATTTCTTCATGGGTCATCTCCTGATGCGGTATGCTCATATCTTGCCTTTTGGACACGGCTAGGGATGATATACCTACACGCGGCAGGTATTCAGAGTTAATACCGGCGTGGACTATCTGTAATGCAATTTTTGCACCCCGGTGGTGTACTACTTCAACCAATCTACGAAGTCCAGGAATCATGTCATCCGTATGGGCGCCATACTGACCTGTCATTGCCTGCCCAAGCGGCGAGACATAAGAAAATCCAGTAACTATCAGCCCAATTTCTGCCTCTGCAAGTTCATGATACCGGGCTACCGAAGCATCGGTGACAGCACCGGAACTGTCTGCCGTACAATCATGCGTCGCTGACCTGATGAAGCGGTTTCTCAGTTCCAGTCTACCAATTCTATAGGGTTTAAACAGGTCTACCGCCATTACTTACTCCTTTCCATAATTCACAAGCCTCACCTACACGACATCATCCCGGTAATCTGCTGGCAAGTAGCCAAAACCTGCTTGCTCAAGATAGAGTCCGCCTTTTGGTTTCTCTCCAGCGTCACTAGCTATAAATATTGGGGACGCGTGAAAAAATTCCGCGGACCTGTAATACACAAATTATTTAATGTGGATTCAGAAACGCCCATCTCTTGAAGACAGGGAAAGACCACTTTCTTAAGGTAGAGGTAGCTGTGAGGATTAAGTACCTCTAGTTTTTCACTAGGCTTGTTTGTTGCTGGAGACTCACCGGTTATTTGTGCCAGAGGACAATCGTGGGATAGCAGAAGACGATCAGCATAGCCAGCATCTATAAGTTCCTTTAGTGTTTTGGTGCGGTCGATAGAGCTTACATCACCGCGTCCCGGATAACGGTCCATGCCAAGATAACACCCCTTCTCCAAAAGCCAGGTTAGGTATCCTATATCCGTAGTGTTATTGGAATGGTCCACCTTAACTCTGCTGAGGTCTACACCTTCATCTTTGAGGATAGCTATTTGCTGCTTACCTACTCGCCCCGGAGAATAGGAATGCAGCATAATGGGAACATCTGTCTGAAGATGTGCCCGGGCTACGGCACGTAGAATGGTTTCCTGCCATTCCGTAACCCCCGAAAAATCGCTTGCTGCTTTAAGAATTCC
>CAYOKF010000208.1:0-3173 GCA_964404475.1 uncultured Dehalococcoidaceae bacterium
ATGTCAAATTAGGGAACCCGGTTGAAAGAATCAAAATATGGAGGTGGATAAGTGGCTTTTGACTCGACAGCTTTGACCAATGTTTTTCTTGCCTGCATTACCCTGGTAAATCTGGTGATACTTGCCTTGCTGTATCGAGCGCAGTCTAAAGATTAACCAGGCAGGTGAGCAATATCCTGGTTTGCTGACGCAAGTAAAGCGAATATCAAACCAGAAGAGGAGCTGTGGCTTTGGCGAAGGGGAGAATACTTATTTATCTCTTAATCATCATTTTACTGGGGACTTACCTGTATTCCGGCGTGGACTACCTGAAACGACGCCAGGAGCAGAAGATGCTGGCGTCGCAGGTCGCTGATGTTACCCGGACACTTGCCCAGATGCCGCTTCCACACCGGGATTTGGAGAGTCGATTGGAGGCTGCCGAGGCGAGCCTGGCTGTTGAGCAAAAAGCTTTCCCGGAACAGATAAATAGCACGCAGGTCATCGGCCGCCTGCTGGAAAAGGCTGCCGCAAGCCAGGTCAAGGCCATCCCTCTGTTAACTGCACCGTGGGCGGTAGAGAAGATCGGTGAGCACGATTATTACGTCTTCCGGTTGAGCATGTCCATCGAGGGTAGCTTCTCCCAGCTGTTGGGTTTCCTGGCGGAACTGGAGGCTGTTGTTGTGGAGGATTTGAGTATCAGGCGGGTCAGTGACCCATCAGTGGAGATTGCTGCTCAGGGGACGATACCCGTTGAGGCAAGTCTGGACCTTGCCGTTTATACCCAGGCTTTGCCGGTGGATTAAGGCTACAGGGCTGGTGAGGATATGCAGGTAACACTAAATATCAGTTCGCTCGGCATTAGACTTCTCCAGGTAAAGGGGAGCGAGGTTAAGGGGTGGGGGGAGGCGCCTCTGGAACCGGGACTGGTCAGGGACGGGCTTATTCAACGGCCGGAAGAGGTGAGTGAGGTTATTAATGCTCTGTTTCAATCGTTAAAAATTCCTCGCAAGAACGTTATTGTCAGCCTGAGTGGTCTATCCTTCACCTCCCGGGTACTGAGCTTACCGCGGATGAAGTCTAACCTTTTGCCGGAGGCGGTTCGGAGGGGGGCCGGCAAAGAGATGCCAATGCCTCTGGATGAACTGTATATTTCCTGGCAGGTAATCGAGGAACGGAATGATGAGCTGGATATCTTTGTGGTGGGTGTCTCACGAAATCTTATCGATGCCGTGGCCCGGACAATGGCAGCTGCCGGGTTTGAACCTTACCTCATGGATTTAAGACCTCTGGCGCTGGCGAGGGCGGCTGATCGGGGTGGAGCGATAATAGTGGATTTGGAGCCGGATGGCTTTGATATCGTCCTGGTTACCGGTGGCATTCCTGCGATTACGCATAACATAAGTCCTTGGGGTGAGGGGGCTACTCTGGAGGACAACATTCAACGATTAGGCGACGGGATATCAAAATTATTCAGGTTTTATAACGATAGCCATCCGGAAAAATCTCTTCCCGAAGACACACCGCTGTTGTTGTCCGGAGAACTCTCCGCCGGTGCTAACGCCGGCCGTCTTGTCCAGGCAGAGACCGGTTTTCCGGTGGAGCCTCTGGTGCCGCACCTGCAATACCCGGCTGATTTCCCGGTCTCCTTGTATGCCGCTAATGCCGGACTGGCGTTGAAGAAGGTGATGCCGGATAAAATGGCGGTAAAAGACGGGGTCATTCCTCTGCGTGATATAAACCTGAACCTGTTTGCTGACAGGCTCCGCGCTCAGGCCTGTCCCGTACCCTGGCGGCATATTCTTCTGTCTCTGGTTCTGGTCATTGCCGCAGGCCTGCTTTTCCCGTTGTGTCGGGTAAACTGGCAGTCTAAAGGGGAAATTGCTTATTTGCAGGATGAGCTGGAAAGAGCCGGACAGCAGCTTCAGCAGAGACGGCTAAATCTGGACGAAGCGAATAAGGTTGAAAGCGTCATCAGTGACATAACCGCCGATTTAGATTCTCTGAAGCAGGAGCATCAATCCCTGTTGACGCAAACAGGTGAGATTAGCAGTGATGTGAGGCTGGTCAACGCTTTGCTTCCTGCGGATACCTGTTTTACCTCGGTGGAAATCGGGCCGGAATGGATAGAGGTGGAGGGCAGAGCGGACAGCCCTTTTACCGTCATCAGCTATGTAATAGCACTGGAGGCAGAAGGAAGGTTCACCGAGGTTCGCATTGCCAGGATTGACGAGAGCCGGAATGATTCAGGTGATGCCGCGGCACCCTCAGGTGCTTCGGTATCCTTCACTATTGTTATAAGTAAATCCGGGTAAGGAACGGCAGGATGTCTTTACGGTTAAACTGTATCCGGCTGAACTGTTTCCCAGTAGGCGAGTGACTCTGATGGATCGGGTATCGGTGTTTCCTGGCTAACTACCTCAAGCAAAGCGCTGGCAGCGGCCGGGTCAAACTGGGTGCCGCTATGCCGTTTCACTTCCTCGATTGCTTCCACTTCGGTCATCGCCGCCCGGTAGGGGCGGTCAGAAGTCATGGCATCAAAGGCATCGGCTACTGCTACAATTCTTGCTCCCAGGGGGATATCTTCGCCGGCTAGGGTCTGGTCAAGCCCTTTGCCATCATAGTGAGCGTGGTGGTATGAAATGATATCCACCACTCTATCGTTTACCAGTGGCCGTACCAGATTGGGACCTACAATGGCATGGGTCATGATGTGCCGGTACTCATTAGGGTCCAATTTGCCAGGCTTGTTTAATATGGCCGGGTCAACGGCGATTTTACCTACGTCATGAAGGAGGGAGCCCCAGCGCAGGTCTTCCATTTCTTCGGTAGTCAGACCGAGCTTCCTCCCGATGCTCAGGGAAAGTCCGGTAACTCCTTTGGAGTGCCCCGCAGTATATTGGTCGCTGGCTTCAAGCGTGTTAACCAGCGTCTCGATAGCGCTGCGAAATAGCTGGCGCATTTCCGTTAATTGTTTCCGAAACTTGCGCCCCGCGTTTTTCTGGTGTTCCAGTACCTGTAGCTCTAGTTGCTTCTTTTCCAGTGACCTGCCGATGCTGGTTAATACATCTTCCAGGCTGAATGGCTTGCAGATATAATCCTGAGCGCCGTCTCTGATACACCGGGCAATAACTCCGGTGTCAGTAACCCCGCTGGCCAAGATCACGGCTATTTCCGGGAACTTAGCCCGTATT
>CAYOKF010000209.1:0-3168 GCA_964404475.1 uncultured Dehalococcoidaceae bacterium
GGGATCAGGAACGCAATCACAGTTTCTGGTGATGTTTATCAATGTGTTTATGTAGATTACCCTTTTCTCCAGGATGCAAGCCTTGGCGGACAGGGCTAACCCTCTCTGTAAATCCATGACTTCATAGGTTAAAGCGCCAGTGGGGCAGGCAGCTACGCATTTGCCGCAACCCGGGCAATTAGTCTTTTCCCATTCGGGGTCAACGGTTATGGCTTGGTCAGGGCAGACTTCGGCGCAGGAACCACAGTGGTTACACTTATCGGGTGAATGCCTGGGTAAGCTCATGGAATGGATCATCCGCTTGCTATCTTTGGTTACTCCGCCCATTCCCAGGTTCTTAATTGCACCCCCGAATCCAGCCAGGAGATGTCCTTTGACATGAGACATGACCATGAGGTGAGTACTTTCATAAATCTGCCGGGCTACCTGGAAACTTTGACCACCTTCGACCACTTCCACGCCTTCCTCTCCGATAACTACTTCACAACCCATGTCTTTCTTCCTGAAGCCGTGGCGGTACGCTATATCTTCGTAGCCAGCCTTGTTGGCTCTGGGCGTGGGATAAGCCACTGTGGTGTCGAAAAGAAAGGGTTCCGCCCCTGCCTCTTTGAGCTTGTCAACTGCCAGCTTCACCAGCGATGGTGAAATATAGTACCTGTTGCCCGGTTCACCCATATGAAGCTTGATTGGTAATCTGGCACCTTTGAAATCGCTGATGCCGAGGCGGTCAAGAGCCAGGGGGAGCTTCTTCGTTTCGGTGAAAAAGTAGACGTCAGTCATGCCAACATCAGTATAAATCATTGACCGCTTATTTACAAACTTGACCCG
Source organism: uncultured Dehalococcoidaceae bacterium (assembly GCA_964404475.1). Lineage (GTDB taxonomy): Bacteria > Chloroflexota > Dehalococcoidia > Dehalococcoidales > RBG-16-60-22 > CAYOKF01. The sequence goes on from CAYOKF010000209.1 coordinate 829, forward strand.
TCTATCTGGAGAGGACGGCGGTTACCTCCATTTCGATTAAGTACTCGGGCCTGGCCAGGGAAGCTACCTGGATGAAAGTGCTGGCCGGAGGCTGCTCTACCAGAAAGGGAGCATATTTCTGATAATACTCCAGCTCTGTCTTTCGCATAACCGGGTAGTCACCCAGGTTTTTCAGCAGCATCAGTGTCTTGATGATATTATTCATACTGCTGCCGGCTTCTTCCAGGGCAGCTCTAATCTTGTCCAGAGCTACCAGCATCTGACCGGCGATATCATGTGCCGTAATCTCACCTGTTTCCGTGTCCTGGCCGGTCATGCCGGAGACAAAGACCAGGTTGCCCGCCACCACGCTTCTGGCGTATATTGGTGACCCCGGGGGTACATTGGGATAGACTTGTTTAACGCCGTGGAGATACATGGGGTAATGCCTGATTTCCTCTGTCATTTCATCGCCTCCGGACTTCTCACCATCAGGACGGGCGCATGGCTGGCGCGGAAGACTTTATCGGCGACACTGCCAAAAGCCCACCGGCTGGCCCCGGTTCGCCCGTGACTGGCCATGATGATAAGGTCACTTTTTTGTGCTTTAGCAAAGAAAGTAATTTCCTCGGCAGGATTACCCAGGAGTATCTGAGTCTGCACTTTTATATTCTTGGCTTTCAGGCTCTTGGCTATCCGGTTCAGGTATCTCCGGGCTTGTCTGTCCATTTTGCCTACCGCCTCGGGCAGGAGGCGTTGTCCCGATGGCTCGCTGATATCCCGAACCGGCCGATATCCCTGGACACGCTCGGTAACGCTCACCAGGGTAACTTCGCAATCGGGATAATGACTGGCCAAGTCTTCAAGGTAGGGCAGGACACGTTCGGCAAGCTTGGAACCATCCAGTGGCACCAGAATCTTCTGATACATCCCTTCCCCCTTCCTTGCCCCGATAAGGCAAGTGCATAATATTTAGCATATAATAAAATAAAAACATCTCCTGCACAAGATATTTTGGTTAAATATCGGGGCTGATTACCAGGAAAAAACTGGTTTATACTATATCTATTCTTCAGGGTAATTGCCGGCGGCGGGAATAGGCTTACCTTCTCCTTGTTATCTGTTGCTTGATTTTAAAATTTGTTTTTTCGCTGGTCATGGTGAGCAAGTGGGTGCCCTGGATTTGGCGAAAGCTGGCTCCTTCACTGATGCAGCGCAGGGCCAGTTCAGGGTTGATTACCCTGGTGCCGGATATGGCGTTAACTCCGTAGTCGAAAAGCACGGGGGATAGTGGCGTGGTTCCGCCCAGTGTAATCACGTATGATCTGGGGTGGCACAGGGCCAGCAGTTGCTCAATGGAGTGGTTGGTTATGGCACTGCTGGTAATGCCCACCACATCCGCCTGCGGGATCAGGTTTTCCGCTTCGCTTTCGGCGTAGTCTCCCTCCGTTGGATTGCGCTCAATTACCCAGAGTTCTTTGACGATACCCTTTAAGCTCTGGACAAATGGGAAGTGTCCCACAATGGCTACTTTTTTACCTTCACCCAGGGCGGCGATAAGATTGCCGGCATTAAGTTCCTGGCAGCGTTCTTCATCAATGTCGAGAAGGGAATTTATGGTGGCTAAGCCCATGGCTGCCTCAAGGATGTCCGTGGAGTGTGCCATTTGCGCAAGTTCCAGGGCAGGTTTTCCATGCATCGAACCGGGCTCCTTGACGGCAGGGTGGCCGTGCTGATGGCTACCGCCAAACATTGTTGATGCCAGTCCGCAGTTGCGGGAGAGCACACCGGTACAGAAAATCCCCAGGCGTACATCCTGGATAGTGGCTTCAGTATCCAGTGAGGAAATAATATCGCCAATAATACTCATGATTGTTTCTCCTGTAATCCATATCGGGTGCCTGTAGGAGGTCACCTTACCGTTACCTAGTATTTTAGCTTAATTTACATAATTTGTCAGGGCTTGCGGGGCGTTTTCCGGATGAATTTTTAAACCGCTGTTACTTCCGGCAACTGGCTGCTCTGAACGGTGGTAAAAAATGGGTGCCAGCCACCAGAAAATTTGTAGGTTAGCCAAGGTAAAGAGTAGGGCTGACCAGCAACCTTAAATCTCGCTAAGCGTTTATTATCTAACTGACGTAGTACTTTTTGGGGATAACCAGGTTAGTTTATCCGGGGCAACTCGTATTGGGCAGGCGTCTTTTGCATGGATAAAGGTGAATATATGCGGCAGCTATTAAATAATAGCCCGTTTATCCGCTGCCCGTGAAGCTATTTGATGCTGTGTCAGGGGGCAAGTTAGCGGTTGGGGAATTATGCTTTCGGTTGGGTAAGTAAGCCATGCTAAATCTCACCAGTTAT
>CAYOKF010000210.1:0-3165 GCA_964404475.1 uncultured Dehalococcoidaceae bacterium
CGCGGCAAAAAGCAGTGGAACTCTGGCCTGAAGTTCCGTATTCCGTTGAGATACAAAGTGGATAAAAAAGGCGGCGCCTATGGCAAGGGTGACGAGAAAGTATATGCACACCGTGAGTTTGCCACTCATGCGCTGTATGAGATCAAGCATTACAGCGAGCCCCTCGTGCTGCTCAACATCGACCTGAACATGAACCAGGGCGAAGAGCAGATAGCGAATCTTCTGACAGAAACCATCAAGGATGCAATGGAGTCAATGGACGAGGCCCTTTACACTGACTTCTTCAGAGACACTTCTGCTGTTGTGGACAACAGAAGCATCATGATGTTAAGTCAGGACCACCTTCTTGACCAGACCACATCAACGGCCTATGGTGATATAGCCGCAAACGACTTTTCCGGCTGGCTGGCAAATGTGGATTCCACCACAACTCTTGCCACTCTTACCCCAACTCTGCTTCTGAACAAAGTCAGGGCCCTTCAGAAGGGCAAGGCAATTAATCAGAAACCTTCCATCGGCGTGGGTACTCAGACCATTTTCAACAAAGTTGAGGAGCTTGAGATTGACAAACAGCGTGGCGGGTACAATAACACACTCAATCTCGGTGTGGAATACATAAACGTCCACGGCGTGCCGATCATCATTGATGACCAGCAGCGTGCCGGGCACCTTGTATTCTATAACGAGAATTACTTTTTCATGTTCGTACTCAAGGGTGATGACTTTGTCATGCAGCCCTGGCAGGAGTCCGAAACTGCCCGCGGTATTGTCTCCGATTACACCGCTTCTGTGAACACAGGCTGTTCCAGAAGGGATGTTCACGGCGGCTTTACTGGATTGGTATAGGAGGTGTAAAATGTCGAGATTTCTTAAACCCTCCGATGTTGGTGTAGCTGGCGATGAGTTCAGCGTAAAAGGCACAAAGTATAAGATGCTTCACGTGACCGCCGCAGACTTCAGCGGCACGCTCGCCGTAGGCAGAGTATGCTATGTAAGTGTAAATGCTGCCGGCGATGCTGAAGCTGCGAAGCCTATTCCCAATGCTGATGACCAGTATTGCGAGCTGGCTGTATTCATGGGTATGCCTGCGGGCCGTGCCCTGGATGCCCCCGGGGCGCCCCCGGCAGCGGCCACAGCAGATGGCGTTTACCTGTTTGCAATAAAAGGCCCGGCCTATGCTCTTGAAGATGGTACTGGAGCTATTGCCATTGGTGATACTCTTGAGATTCTCAAGAACACAGGTAACTTTGTTGTGAATGGTGCCTCAGGTTCCACTGAGCCTGATGCTGCTGCTTCGGCTGTGGCTATGGAAGCGCACGCTGTAGCATCCACCATTTTGAAAAAGGTTTACCTCCGCGGAGGCGTAAGGAAAATATCCAACGCCTAAACCGAGGATAACTTTACATTGTTAATAAAAGGGAGGGGAGAAAACTTCTCCCTTCCTTTTCTTTTTTATTTTTGAATAAGGAGATAAATCATGGCTGCAATTTTTGAAGAACAACTCGCCCCCCTTAAAGTACAGGCTTTGAATGTACGCAAGGGGTCACTTATGTCCAAAAATGTAACACTTACAGGTGGTACAGGGACATGGGATATATCGGCCAACATGAGCAAGATATATGGTATTTTCGGACGTAACACGTCAAATGCCAATGCTTGCCAAATCACTGAAAATGCTGGCGTAATAACAGGAACTGGTACTGCTGGAGACATAATCCAGATAACTGTTATAGGCCAGAAAAAAGAATCGTAGGAGGTAGTAATGCGCTTACCCCCTTTCATACCACAGATAGTCTCTTACACGCCTGCTCAGATAAATGCAGGCCAGATTGTCACGCCGCCTGGCGCGGCCAATGATGGTAAAGTATATCGTCTCCGGGAAGCGCATATCCTTCTTGCCGGTGCTGATACATGTACCATTGACTTCGGAATTGACTCTTGCGAGGGAGCAGCTTTTGATGTAACTTCACTCAAAAATTTTGATTTCGTTGTCAGCACTCAATACCTTAAAACATGGGGAGAAGAGGCCTTTTCCTTTGGCTTTAAAATAGGAGACGCCTCAGAAAGAGATAAACTCACAATAAAAGGCAATGGGGTCACTCAAAATGCCTCAATAAAATTATACTGGGAGCCAAGATAAAATGAAACTTTTTACATATTTTCTCATAGCTGTTTTCTTAATTGTTCCTTTTTCTTTAGCTGAAGATGTGCGGGATGGTAATTCAACCCCCGGCTATGGGGATATGGAAAAAAGACTTTACGACCCCACAAATACTCAGGCTGATGTCTATGCCCGTGGAAACCATACCGGGACTCAGGAAATATCTACCATCAATGGTCTTCAGACTTCTTTGAACAGTAAACTCCAATCTGGTGATAATGTCTCAGAGCTTGTAAATGACGCTGGATATATTACCTCTGGCGGCGGTGGTGTGGGGGATATGTTAAAAGCAGTTTATGACCCTCTCACTGTGGAGGCAAACTGTTTTGATAGAAGCAATCATACTGGGTCTCAGGCCATTTCAACAATAACCAATCTGCAAACTACGCTCAATGGCAAGGAAGATTCTTTTCCCAAAAACACTGGGTTTAATAAAGACTTTGGTACTATTGCAGGAACAGTATCTGAGGGAGACCATAACCATACCGGAGTATATGAACCAGCGGATGCCACTATTATGAAGGAGGGGGAGAATGTTTCACTTCTAAATAATGATGCTGGCTATCTTACCTCCGTTACTTGTGAGGCTTTTTCCAATGCCCTATATGTAGATAAATCAGGAAATGACACCACAGGTGATGGCTCGAATTTCAGGCCTTACTTAACTATTCAAAAGGCATTGAATGAAATAGGTAATCCTGTGGACGCCACTGATGCTGAGCAGCAGAAAACTGTTTTAATAGGTCCTGGATATTATGACGAGCATTTAACAATTCCTGCTGGCCGTATTTTACTTCTCATTGGTATGGGGCCTGTTGTGCTTGGGGATAGTACTAGCCCCTCAGTGGATAGGAATATAACTTTTACCATTGACTCTACAAAAGAACAGGGAAGTATTCGACCTCATTTATCTATCAAATCTTTAACTGCATTGAATAGTACATCTACACATGTGGCAAGGGCTTCAGCATTCCATATTACAGGAGATTTTTATCGAACTTCTC
>CAYOKF010000211.1:0-3149 GCA_964404475.1 uncultured Dehalococcoidaceae bacterium
GCGCGCACCAGTTTCACCAAGGCTCTTAAGATAGCCTATCGCACCGGCACGATAACCGGCATGCTCACTGATGGGCTTGGTCTTCTGGGGGGCACCATAATCTTCATTATATTCTTTAAAGATGCGCCACTGGTGCTGCTGGGTTTCGGCTTTGGCGGTACCTTGATTGCCCTGTTCATGCGTGTTGGTGGCGGTATCTATACTAAAGCTGCTGATGTGGGGGCTGACCTGGTGGGGAAGGTGGAAAAGGGTATTCCGGAGGATGACCCCCGTAACGCCGCGGTCATCGCTGACCAGGTTGGCGATAATGTCGGTGACTGTGCGGGTATGGCGGCTGACATCTTTGAGTCGTACGAAGTTACCATCGTTTCCTCAATGATTCTGGGTCTGATACTGACCATCACCACTGGCGAGCTTTACTGGATTATCTTTCCTTTGCTGGTGCGGGCGGCCGGTGTTTTTTCTTCTATCATCAGCACCTACCAGGTACGGGCGCTGCGGGAGGGGGAGAATGCCATGAAGGCGATACACCGGGGTTACTGGCTCGCCGCAGTTATATCCATAATCTCCTTCTTCCTGTTTGCTTATTTTTACTGCCATGACCTCCGTTTCTTCTGGGCTACCTCTGTGGGTGTATTGCTGGCAATAGCTATCAATTATATTACTGATTACTACACTTCTACCGAGCGTGCGCCGGTCAAAGAAATCGCCAAATCAACCAAGACAGGGTCGGCAACTACCATCCTCTCCGGGATCGGGATAGGATATGAAAGCACCGTTGCCGCCATCATAGTGATTGCGCTGTCCATCATCGGTTCGGCCATAATCTGGCGCAGCGGCGGGCCGGGTGGAGAAACAATACTGTACATCTTCTACGGCGTGTCTCTCTGCGGTATCGGTCAGTTGACGCTGACGGGCAACAATATCTCCATGGATGCTTTCGGCCCGGTATCGGATAATGCCAATGGCATTGGTGAAATGGCGGGACTGGAACCTGAGGCACGGCAGACTTTGGCTGACCTGGATGCGGTCGGCAACACTACCAAAGCCATCACCAAGGGTATTGCAATTGCCTCGGCAGTTCTGGCGGCAGTTGCCCTGTTTGCCGCTTTTTACGAGGATTATCAACTGGAAACGATCAATCTGATTCAGTGGAAGGTCTTTGTCGCCTTCCTTATCGGCGGTGCCATCCCCTTCCTGTTTAGCTCGCTCACCATCACCGCAGTAGGCAGGGCCGCCTACTATATTGTTAATGAGGTGCGCCACCAGTTCGCCAACGTTAAGGGAGTCTGGGAAGGCACGGTTGATCCGGACTACGGGAAAGTGGTTTCCATCTGCACCGGTGCTGCCCAGAAGGAACTGCTGACGCCGGCGTTACTGGCTATTATCTCGCCCATAGTTATCGGCTTTCTCTTTGGACTGGAAGCGTTAGCCGGCTTTCTGGCTGGGGTGATACTGGTGGGGCAGCTCCTGGCAGTGTTCATGTCAAATGCCGGGGGAGCCTGGGACAACGCTAAGAAAACGATAGAAGACGGGCTTTACGGTGGCAAAGGTTCTGAGGCTCACAAGGCAAGCGTCTGCGGTGACACTGTTGGTGATCCGCTTAAGGACACCGCCGGACCGGCCTTAAACCCCCTGATTAAAGTCATCAACCTGGTTTCAGTTATTGCGGCCTCAATGATGGTGGTACCCCTGGCTGGGGGAGGATTTCAAGAGCGGGGGTTCACTCCGGTTACAATTGCCGTAATAGTAGTAGGTCTGCTGATTATGGGGGTGTCCATCTGGTATTCTAAAAAGTCAGGCTCATTCGGACGGGAGGACGTTGATTGAGCTGAGATTAATCTGAACTGAACGTCGGCGCTAAACCAATACAGTAAGGTCTAGCGCCGACGTGGAATTCCGTCAAACAGGCGGGCAGAAATCGCCGAAGTTTATGTGGTTTGCTCCGCCTCCTTCATGTATTCTGGCTTAAGATCCGGGATCTCTTTTATCTCAAGTATCGGGTTTCCGTTTTCCAGTCGCTGGAAAGTGAGCATATTATCCCGGGACGGGTCTGTCTCTGGATAGTCCAGCCTGATATGACTGCCTCTCGTTTCCTTTCGCTCCAGGCAGCCCTGGATATGTACCTCTGCCAGGTCCATTATGTTACGAACCTCCAGGCACCTCAGCAGGTAATGCGGGTTCTTGGCCATCAGCCTGGGTAGGAATACTCTGCGTAGAGAACCGAGCCGTCTCTGTCCTTCCCTGAGTTTACCCTCGGATTTGAACTGGCTCACGTAGCGCTCGCAGATATAGCGAACGGCGCACTCAAGCTCCATGGGTTCGGTGCCGTCTTTGACCGCCATCGGTGCCAGCGCCGTCTGTTTCTGGCTCGCTACCTGCGCTTCATCCACAACCGGCTCATCGAAGTCATTAAACGAAGCGTGTATATGGTCACCAATGGCAAATCCCCCGTAGCTGCTGCCACCGGTGCCACTGCTGCTGGCGGCACAATCACCCACAGCGTAGAGACCTTTCAATGTTGTCCTGAAATCCTCATCAATAAAGATACCGGATACAATCTGCCCGTAATTATGGGGTTTATTGGGCATTAAATCATACCAGTGTGTTCTGGGGTTGAAGCTTCTGTCTTCAGCTATCTTGAATGATACCAGCCTCTCGTCTGCGTAAGCTACCTCCATTCTCTTGTGGTAGTCGTCAGGCAGGTGTTCCAGGGAATAGTATATCGGGTCTTGGGCATTGTCTACTGCCTTGGCGTATGCGGCTGCATTCCATCCGGTGGCACGAACAACCTCTTCCCCCTTCCAGTTGACCAGCTTGGAAGGCATCCCGTCACCCATGTGGAAGTTTCCGAATGATATGGTCAAATCATCTCGTACTCGGAAATCCCAGCCGGTTATGTCCATGTTGAGTAGTTCCGCCCCGGCCCGGTAGGCCATAGCCCACCCGTCTCCAGAGACTGTTGCCGGGCACCAGTGATAGCGGAACTTGTACTTCCAGAAGAGCGGTGTCTCCGGGTTATACAGGCGTGCAAAATTGCCGGTGGCGATTACCGTAGCTTTGGCTTTGATGACGATAAATTCACCAGTGCGGGTGTTTACCGCAGTCGCCCCCGTAACTGTGCCGTTATTGGTGAGCAGGTCAATCAC
>CAYOKF010000212.1:0-3146 GCA_964404475.1 uncultured Dehalococcoidaceae bacterium
TAGCTCCGGGGGTACCACTTGCCGTTCTCTTTATCTGCCCTTAAGACAGGCATGCCCGGACGGTAGCCGTTGTTCAGTAGTTTAACCATCTCCATCCAGGATGACGAGTCCTTGAAGTCGGCTTCGTCCAGCACCAGCGTCCCCCGGAACTGCTCCAGTATCCTGAAGATAGGTGCCGGAGTTGTTGCTCCCGAGGCGAAGATGGGCCGGAAGCAAATGGCACCGGCTACCTGGAGAAACCGGGTCTTGCCGGTGCCCCAGTCGCCGATGACACGCAGGTAAGGTATAGAAGGGGCAAACTCGTAGACCCAGGTCAGTAGTATATAAAGGGAGGCGATCTCCTCGAAATCTGCCGGTAGCTCTAGATAGCGGTGAAGGAAGCTCTTGATTTCCTTGAAGAGAAGCGCCTGAGAGTCATAGGGGATGGCTGTACTGGCGAAATGGACAACTTCCCCTACCAGGGCATCGTAAGTGGGAAGGTAGGTAAACTTCGGCGTGTCGTGCTGATAGGCTTTCCGTACTGAGCCGTTAAAACCAATAATGAAAAATCGCTCGTCACCGGTGACCACCATCTCTCCAACCGTCCCGTCGGACAGGATGAACCCTGAGACGAAACGATTTCTTTCTTCTGTTTCATCTAGCTTAAAACTGCCTGCCAGTCTTTCAGCATCCTGCAATGTATAACGAAGCAGATAATCATCGATGCCGGTTTTATCCTGTCCTTCGAGCTGAGGTAACTGGATAATATGGACAACTGCTCCTTTTCTCTTGAGATGCTCTCCGATGTGCAGCAGGGCTTTCCTGACCAGCTCCTTGGTAACGATATCGGAGTCAAAGGCCAGGTATACAGTCCTTCCCTTCAGGGCAATATAGTCCCAATCTGCGAGAAAAGTGATACCACCGAACTGGTTTTTGCCCTTGAACCCCCAGACACCGGTGACCGAGATTGCGCAAGCCCCCCTGGATGCTAGGGCATCGGCTTTTTTGGAACCCTCGGTAATCCATAGAGGTACCTGGGGATTACCAAGGGTTTTCTGACAGCAAGGCGGGCAATCGAGTCGGTTCGAGGAGCCGGCTGGAGACTCGTATTTAACCGGCCTGCCTCGACCACTCATCCGGGGATGGTCTGACCGGAACTGGCATCCCGCCTCTTTACCCTCCACCGACCAGAGAGGGATGAGGATGCCGGGAGCCCGCTGCTGGGCAGGTGTAAATCCAAGCTTTTCAAGCTCTGACTTGCCCAGGAGGCTCCGGTAACCTCGTTCCCTGATGATATCGACACTGATTCCGCTGCCCTCATCCAGGTGGCGGAAATGCTCGGTCAGCAACTCAGGAATAACTTCTGAAAAAACAGGTTCAGCCATAATATTCCTTGTTTTTCGATATTATTAAGGGACTAAATATGCTCGGCGTGGTGTTCCAGGGTTTTCAGGAAATGCTCAAGTGATTCAAGAGTGACCTGGGACGGTGGGGTAAGCAGGTCGAGGTCGCTTAACCGGACATCAATACGGTAGTTTCTCTTGAACCAGTCGAATACCTGGGCATCCAGCACATCGAGCTGCCAGACCTTGCTCTTGACCCTGGTCCACAGGTTAACCAGAGACCTTTCGGTATCGGTAACTGCTTTTTCTGATCTCAACATTTCAGGAGGGAAAAGGTCGTCCGGGGCTTCGCTGTCCGGCGCCGGCAGGAGCAGTACCTGCCCGGGCGGAGTCTGGGCATACTTCTGGATCTCAGCTAGTGAGCAGGAAGACGTTAAGCTTAATACACGTATAGGTTTCTTTTTCCCTTCCACCAGTACTTCTTGCTCGACGAGCTTTAGGGATAGGGGAATCATGGCCAGACGACCACAGACGCCGCGGATAAGCTCCAGGCTGGAGTTGATGTTGACGATGGAATAGAAAGAGCTTGTATCGAGCTGGTAGACACCAAAACCCGGACAGTCGGGCAGAAGGAACTGCAGGTTCATCACCCGACGGCAATAGCTTTGCTGGTGACAGGGGCACAGGTCGGGATTGCACGGCATTTCCAGTAGCTTTGATATTGTTTCGCCCTTCGAGGCGGCTTCCCGGTTTATTGTTTCCACCCTGGCAAGTGCCGTCTCGCCATCCCCGCGGCAGATGAGATTCCCGGTTTCCGAGTAACACCGCAGGTACTGGCTGGCCCACTGGGTCTCATAATCGGTAGGGAACATGATACGAAGCTCTTTCGGCTTTTCGCCGAAGACCTTTTTTACTTCATCCGGGCAGACAAAATAATCCGTGGGTTCGGGACGGAGTATACCCTCAGCGTTCTCCTTCTTGATTCCCATCCGTATCTTCCCCTGTCTGGGTAACCTCACAACCTCACTTACTCCTTTTATTGGCATAGTTGACCTCCATCTCCTTTTTTCGTTGTCCATTGCTGGACCTGCTTCGCCGCGCTCTATCTCGCCCAGGTAAGCCCGGACAATCATCCTGGCTAGTATTTTCATCCCGGCTTCGCGCCGGTTGGACTCGTCCTCGTTCACTGTTGTTTTCGTCCTCCTTTACTTTTTCCTCTGAATTCACCTCTGACTGTCTGTCCCTCATGTCTTTCAGATACGCCCGTGCAATCATATGAGCCAGTATACGTAGTCCGTTTCGCATAACTGTCTGGTCGGTTTCAGTCACCGTTCTTACCGTCCTCTATAATGAACAGGTCGTCAAAGGTATAATCGCGCAGATGCTCCAGTATCAGTCGTCTCATTACTGCCGAAGGCTCTCTCTTGCCGTTGATGATGAAGGACACGTGGCTACGGGAAAAGCCAATCAATTCGGCTAAATCACGCTGGGAAAGATTCTTCTTAGATAGAGCAACTTCAAAGGCACGCTGCTTTACCTTAACTCTAACCATTGATATACCTCTGTGGACAATATGCTTACTGTAGTATATAATAGAGGGGTCATAGGCTGTCAATAGATAATTGTCACTATAGATAGCGTTTTGATAGCGGTTGTGTTTGACATTCTCCACAAAAGGTGCTATCATTACCGGAAGGAGGTGAGACACCATGGTGGAGAACTTCGGCGAATACCTGAGAACCTTGAGACTCGAAAAGAGGTATTCACTCAGGGAAGTTGAGGAGTTGTCCGGTGTATCGAACTCATATCTGGGGCTTATTGAGC
>CAYOKF010000213.1:0-3142 GCA_964404475.1 uncultured Dehalococcoidaceae bacterium
CGTTTTCCAGTATCTTTAATACTTTGTTAATCATCTCTCCTGCCTCCTCACTACCTCGGTTATTTGCCACCGCTGTTTTGCTTCATTATAGCAGAGTTGGAACAATTTGTTACCCCCGGTGCGCACCTGAAAATGCCTTTCGCCCGGCTCCTGCCAGGCCTTTTCAATTTCCTCAACCTGATATTCCTCCCCCTGCCATCGAAAAGAGCGCGGCTCTTCAGCATAGGTATGACCAGAGTAACACGTTACCTCCAGGTTATTCAAGTCCCCACCCCCTGGGGGAAAATCCCCCTTATTCCCCCTTTTTCAAAGGGGGAAACACATATTTCGTCTCCCTTTCATAAAGGGAGATTGAGAGGGATTTCGCACTTCCCGGACTCCCCTAGATAACTCTGCCCTCTTTTTCAGCTTTCTTTTCCAGGTAACGTCCTACAATAAATCCGATGGCAAGGCCGAGGGTAGTGCCGACGCCGGGGTTGTCCGCCACCGCACCGAGCGCCCCTCCAAGTCCTGCCCCCACTGCCATGCCAATACCAATCCCCATACCCTGGTAATGCCCCTTTTCAACCAGTTTGTGAACCTTTTTCAAGTGTTCAACCAGGCTATTTACCGCCCTGGTATGACGCTTGATACTTTCTTTACCGGGCATCTGGACCATCAGACTCATTTCCTGCACCAGTCTGGTGATTTCCTGCTGAAGTGCCTGGCATTCCCCGCAGGTAGGCGTAAATTCATCAACCCTTTTGGCAGCGCGCTGAAGCAGGTCTAATTTGTATTTCTTAGCATCCTTTTTGCTCAGCGTATTCCCGTACTGGCCTATCTCAGTAGCAATACGATTGTACCACTGGCTGCCGGCTTCCATAATTTGCCTCTCTGGAAGGTGACCCTCCCCCTGTATCCCCCTCCCTTATCCAAGGGAGGGGTAAATGTCCTTTTTAGATTTCAGGCTTCCGCTTATACCACTCCGTCGCCTGTTCATAGGCGTAGGCTACTTTGAGCATGGTTTCTTCACCAAAAGGCTTGCCGATTATCTGCATTCCCACCGGCAGCCCGCCGGCAAAACCGGCGGGGAGAGACATTCCGGGCAGACCGGCGATATTTACCGGCAGTGTGCAAACATCACTGAGATACATCTGGAGAGGGTCATCCACCTTCTCTCCAATCCGGAAGGGTACAGAGGGAGAGGTGGGAGTAACCAGTACGTCATATCTGTCAAAAGCCTGGTCAAACTCCTGCCTGATTAAAGTACGCACCTTCTGCGCTTTGAGATAGTAAGCGTCATAATAACCGGCGGAAAGGGCGTAGGTTCCCAGCATGATACGCCGCTTTACCTCAGGGCCAAAGCCGTCCTCACGCGTCTTCTCCATTGACTCCCACATAGTATCAGCATCATAGGAAAAGCCGTACTTGACACCGTCATAACGCGCCAGATTGGCTGAAGCCTCGGAAGGAGCGATAATATAATACACTGACAGGGCATGAGGGGTGTGTGGTAACGATACCTCCCAGTCCACGCTGGCCCCCAGCTCTTCAAGTTTATTAACGGCGGCTCTCATTACCTCAGCCACTTCCGCCTGCATCCCCGCAACGAAGTATTCCTCAGGTACGCCGATTCTGAGCCCCTTGATGTCACCGCCAAGGCTCTGCGTATAATCAGGCACGGGAGAAGGAACCGAGGTAGAATCCCGGCGGTCATAGCCGGCAATAGCATTCAGGACAAGTGCACAGTCGGTAACGTCCCGCGTCAGGGGGCCAATCTGGTCAAGGGAACTGGCAAAGGCAACCAGACCGTAGCGGCTGACCCGCCCGTAGGTGGGTTTCAAGCCCACTACACTACAAAATCCCGCCGGCTGGCGGATGCTACCGCCTGTGTCCGAACCCAGGGCATAGACGGTCTCACCGGCAGCCACCGCCGCCGCCGAGCCACCGCTGCTGCCACCAGGCACCCGGCTCAAATCCCAGGGATTGCCGGTAACAAACAGGGCGGAGTTCTCCGTCGATGACCCCATGGCAAACTCATCCATATTGGATTTACCCACCATCACCACTCCGCAGTCGTTCAGTTTTTCCACCACGGCAGCATCATAGGGAGGCACAAAGTTCCCCAGCATTCGTGATGAACAGGTAGTGAGCACGCCCCGGGTGCACATATTGTCCTTGATTAACACCGGGATTCCGGTCAGCGGACCGGCCTTACCCTCAGCAATAAGTTTATCCGCCTGCCGTGCCTGGCTTAGTGCTATCTCATCGGTAACCGTAACCAAGGCATGAACCTTCGGCTCCAGCTCATGGATACGCTCCAGATAGAGCCGGGTCAATTCAACCGATGATAATTGTCTGCTTTCCAGCAGCCTGTGCGCCTCGTGAATGGTTACCGAAGTATGATCAGTGGTCAATTTAATACCTCACCGTCCAATTTTTCTGCCCACCGGCACAATGTATCATGGTGTTTCGTTTTCCGGCAGATGCGGAGGGAGTGGCTCAAGAATTATTATTCCACCATTGTCCTCAGGCATAATTAAATACTGCCAGCATTACGATTACTGTCCGCCACCTTATTGACCGGACTTATCCCCGAATGTTCCTCTATTCCAGAACCGCCCGCACCCGGAAGCAGTCCCCTTCCCTCCGGGGGGCATTGGACAGAATATCATCGGGAGGTAAGGAAGGGGCCACTTCGTCCTCCCGCATCACGCTCTGCAGAGCTACCGTATGAGCGGTAGGCGACACATCGGTAGTATCTACCTGCTGCAATATCTCAAAGTTCTCCAGAATATCGGACAGCTGTTCCCTGAGCCGGTCTATCTCCTCTTCGGTTAAATCAACCCTGGCCAGCCGGGCAATATGCAGCACCTCTTCACGACTTAGCTTCATCATAACCTCGCATACTTTATGAGGGTGTTTCCCGCCAATTATACCACCCGTATCTTTAAGTCGCAATTTCACCAGTCAGGGTATATAATGAGAGCAAACTACACCTGCCAGACGGGAATAAAGGAGGTGATGTATGGCGGAGAAGGTGATGATATTCATTGACGGCAGTAACCTGTACCACTCTCTCAAGAATCACTTTAGCCGTACCGACCTGGACATCGGAAAGTTCTGCCGTAAGATGGTGGGACGCCATGACCTGGTCAGGATC
>CAYOKF010000214.1:0-3134 GCA_964404475.1 uncultured Dehalococcoidaceae bacterium
CAGATGTTCTGATAGACGGGGGAGGAATCGCCGGCTGCGCGGCAGCGGCCAAGGCGGCAGAACACGGCCTGCACGTAACTCTTGCCGAGAAGGCAAAGACCGACCGGAGCGGTACCTCCGGACAGGGTATCGATCACTACGGTGGAGCTTTCCCGCGCGGCATGACGCCGAAGGAGTTTAGCCAATTTGTGGATGAAAATGGAGCGTCAGTCTTCTACGGGGGAGCGGACTGGTCAGACCCCACCAGGATTTACCGGCTCTACGCCAACGGAATGTGGGGTATTGAGGAACTGGAAAAGCTCGGCGTCACCATGAGGTGGGACGACGGTGAATTCCGCCCCATAGTGAACTTTGGTGGGGGCACGCCATTCCTCAGGGTGCACTGGATGAACGTCAAACCGGAGATGGCGGCGGGGGTGAGAAAGCGAGGGGTCCATGTACTGGAGCGGGTGATGATAGTTGACCTGCTTACCAGCAACGGCACGGTGGTGGGTGCCACCGCGGTAGATACCCGCAGCGGCGAGTTCATCGTTATCAAGGCTAAGGCAGTGGTAATCGCCACCGGCCAGTTCTCACGCTGCTATGACCCGGAGACACCCGTACCCTGGGCATACAAGTTCCGCTATCACTGGTGCCCGGCGGCGGTCTCCGGTGATGGCTGGGCGATGGCCTACCGCGCCGGCGCCGAGCTGGCCAACATGGAACAGGCGGGGAGAGGTTACAGGTTTCGCGATGATTTAGTCCTTTCCTTCGGCAACGTTGGCAACGAGGGAATCCAGTCGAAGATACTCTCGTGGGATGGTGAAGTAGAGCTAACTCGACCACTCGATCTATTTAAGCTGGCAGAACTGGAACGAAAAGGCAAAGAGCCATTCTATTACAGCCTGGAACACCTGCCTGACGATTTTCACAAGAGGATAGAGGTGGCCTATGTCGACGAGCGGCTGGTGTCCTTCAAGATAGCCGAGGAAAGAGGCTTCAACCCCAGGACACACTGGATGGAGATGATGGACATGAGACCTAACCAGCTGATGGTACCCCCTGGAATAGATGCTGATGCTGATTTCCAGACCTCACTAAAAGGCCTTTATGCTATCGGGGACTGTGTTTCCGGCTGCCATGATGTCGCCAACGCCGCTGTAGGTGGCTTCCTGGTCGGTGACAGTATCGGCGAAGTTCTCAAAGATACCCCCGACCCGGTCATTGATGAAGCCCAGGCGGAGAGCCATAAGGAGGTGACAATGGCACCTCTGGCGACGAAGGATGGCACCGAGCCACTGGAACTGGAGAGCGCCATCCGCTACGTGTGCAACCGCTATATCGGCCTGTTCCGGGCGGAAGGTAAACTCCGCGAGGGAAAGAGGCGGCTCGGTTCACTGAGAAGAGAATTCCTGCCCAGGCTGAAGGCCAGGAACCCACATGAGCTGATGAGAGCACTGGAAGTCCGCAGCATAATAGACCTGGCGGAACTGCATATAGACGCTTGCCTGGAAAGAACAGAAACCCGGGATACCGGTGGTGCATCTTCGGGCCACTACAGAATAGACTACCCGGAAAGCAAGCCAATCTGGGACAATATGCTTACCTATCAGCGGCTGGAAAACGGCAAGCCGGTGTTTGAGATGAGGAAGGTTACACCAATGACATTGCCAGATAATCATAAGGAGGAGAGATAAGATGCCCGCGAAAATTGACTATAAAAAGTGTATCGGCTGTGGTAGATGTTATGATTTGTGCCCTCTGGATGTTTTTGCCTGGGACGATGAGAAGGATATACCGGTAGTGGCTTATGAATATGAGTGCTGGCACTGCGGCATTTGCTGGATGGAGTGCCCCAAGCGCGCGATAGACATTACCTATCCGGCATCATTCTGGTAATTTGTTCACTATTGGCATAGAAAAAACATATAACGTACTGGGATAAATGTTTTAACAATTTAACGTTTACAATTATGCCTAATTGTTATATAATTTCTCAAATTTAACCGGAGGTGAATATGGAACATTAAGAGCAGTATCAGGAATTGTCTGTTCTACCCGCAATATCCAGAAAGATAAAGGGGGAGGAAATGAAAAGACTATTCTTAGCTTCATTGGTGATTATTCTGATCGCTGGCTTGATTCTAGGCGGGTGTGCCGAGCCAGCTCCAGAACCCGCACCCGCACCCGCACCTGCTCCATCCCCATCCCCAGCTCCGGCCCCTGAAAAGACCTTAGAACTTAGCTTCGCTAACTGGGACCCACCGGAGTGTGCACCCAGCAAGATCATGATGGAACCCTGGATGCAAGAGATAAACGAGCGTACCAACGGCAGGGTTAAAATAATCATGTATTATGCTGAGGCATTGTGCAAGGCCCCGGACGACTATGATGCCCTATTGTCAGGAATAGCCAACATAGCGAAGATAGAACCATCCATGACGCCGGGCGTCTTTCCATTAACTGAATTCGTGACCTTGCCCATGCTATGGCCCAACTCCGAAGTGGCCGGCATCACCTGGTGGGAAATGACCGAGAAATACTTGATGGATACCGAGTATAAGGACATGAAAGTTCTCTGGGTCTTCCCGACCGGTCTTGCTCAGATAGTAAACAATGTTAAACAGGTGCGCACCCCCGAAGATATCGATGGCATGAAGTTCATGACTAACTCTCCCCTGACCATCAGGATGCTGGAGGACCTGGGAGCGTCCGGAATCTCCATGGCTCCACCTGACTCTTACAACGCCATAGAGAGGGGAATGGTGGACGGAACCTTGTCTGAGTGGGAAGGCTGCTGGATATGGCATCAAAACGAGGTCACCAAATACCGCACCGGTGGCCTGGAAGTGACTCTCAACTGCAACATAGTCGGCATGAACTGGGACACCTGGAATAGTCTGCCGGCTGATATCCAGCAGGTATTTGATGAAACCGGTGGACTGAAGATGGCGCAGTTTGCTGGTAAGATGTTTGACGAAGAATGCGAAACATGCCTGGCAAAGATAATCGACTACGACCAAAAGGCAGGGAACCCGGAGATTCACTGGCTCAGTGAGGCAGAAAAAGCATCCTGGGTGAATGCCGCCCTGCCAATACATGATGAATGGATAAACGAAAAGGAAGCTGAGGGGCTACCGGCACAAGCATTAATG
>CAYOKF010000215.1:0-3122 GCA_964404475.1 uncultured Dehalococcoidaceae bacterium
ATAACAAACGGCTTCATTCTCAGCTATTCCTCTGATAGCTTTTCGGAAATATAGTCCAAGAATTCCCTCGCTTTACTCAGAAGCTGCTTCGCCTCCTTTTCAGTCACCAAGCCTACCTCATCATAGACAGTGCGATGGCGTTTTTTCCGTACCCGGTCAAAGTATTCAACTGTGGTTTTAATAGGTGCGTCGACAGATAGTTTCATGAATTCGATAGATGTTTTATGAGATTCAGTTGCCGCAGGTCTATATCCTCTGTGAAACATATAGGCACGACATGCCTGGAGAACGGCATTGTAAGCAATAGAGTACGACCAATCCAGACTTTCGTCCACAATGTTCTCGGCAAGCTTGAGGTCGCGCTCGGCGATCGCCATCGCCTTATCTATCTCTTCATGAGTGGCTTTAAACGGATGAATGTTGCCTGCGCTAATTAACTCTTCTATAGACATCCGGATTGCCCTTCAGTATTATTTTATCTTCTTTCATCACACGCTTAACAAAGGATTCTCCTTCGGAGAGCCTTTTCTGAAATTCATCTCTGGACATCAAAACATAGTTGATGTTGCGCCTAATATCTGATTCAACCTGAGAAACAAGACTATGCAATTCGGATTCATCGATCTCTCCAACCACAAACAGGTCGATATCGCTCTTGGCTGTTTCCCCGTTTTTTGCAACGGAACCATATATAAAAGCGAGTTCTATTTGCTGAGGTTCCTTGAACTTGGCGCTAAGATAGTCTCCCAATCCGACTGTAGCATAAATAATCTTTTTCAGCTCTGGATAGAAAGGAAAGTCTTGAACCAAGGAATAATATTTCAGGTTGCCTTCGCGACGTGACTTAACCAGGCCAGCTTTCTCTAGGTGGGCTAATTCTCTCCGGACTCCGTTGGGAGATTCCCCGGTAAGCTTGGCGATTTCTCTGGTATAGAAATCACTCTCTGGATTGGTAATGAAAAGTTTAAGCAGCCGGCGTTTGGCTTGAGAAGTAATGAGATGTTCTAACATTTGTCAACTGTTCCTGTACACTATTTGTGTTCTATCGTATACCAAATGTGTACGGATGTCAAGCCCTTACTAGATAATCTTAGATTATCAATCCTGAATAACTCAACGGGTGATAGGTAGACAAACTGTAAACGTGCTTCCCTCTCTGACTTTACTTTCTACCTTGATTGTGCCATTGTGAAACTCGGTGATCCTCTGGCATATGGCTAGGCCGAGACCGGCGCCCCCTTCGCTACGCGAGCGAGCCTTATCCACGCGATAAAACCGCTTGAATATATACTTGAGGTGCTCCTCCGATATGCCGGCTCCGGTATCTTTTACGGCTACGCAGGCATCCTTACTATTCTTGCTGAGGGTTATCACTATTTCTCCCCCCTGCGGGGTGTAACGGACAGCATTATCAATGAGGTTGAAGAACAACTCGCGCAGGCTTATCTTATCCCCTTTCACAAACAGGTCTTCTCGGGCGTGTAATTGGCAGCGAATGGACTTTTCTTCGCAGATAACCTCGACTTCAGATGCCAGCTCATCAAGAAGCTCTTTGACATTTATCCTCTCGAATTCCATCTGTTTGTTGCCCTCATTCCGGGCTAAAAACAGTAACCTTTTCAAGATCGAAGACATTCGTTCCGTTTCCTGATAAATATTCTCCAGTGACTTCTGATATTCCGCGGTATTACGCTCCTTGTTCAACGCCAGGGAGGCCTCTCCCTGAATAACCGCCAGAGG
Source organism: uncultured Dehalococcoidaceae bacterium (assembly GCA_964404475.1). Classification (GTDB taxonomy): domain Bacteria; phylum Chloroflexota; class Dehalococcoidia; order Dehalococcoidales; family RBG-16-60-22; genus CAYOKF01. The sequence goes on from CAYOKF010000215.1 coordinate 1,741, forward strand.
TGTACGGAGTTCGTGAGAAGCATCCGCAGTAAACTGTCTTTCCCGGTTAAAGGCATCTTCCAGCCGGGCCAGCATGTGGTTGAGCGTCAAGGACAGCTGCCCGAGTTCATCTTTACCGGTAACATCCAGTCTCTTATCCAGGTTCTTCTCTTCTATTTCTTTTGCCGTTCGCGTAATAGCCTGCACCGGACGTAGCGAACGCTTTACGAGGAAATATCCGAAGACACCGGCTATTACCAGCGCCAGCGGTATGATAATAAAGAGCACCTGACGAAATGCCCCCAATATGGCGGCTACATCATCTTCAGAACGGGCAACTACAACTATACTGGCTTCATCTCCGGTGAGGTAGGTATAAAACCAGATGCTGTCTGCTCCTGAAATGTCCAGGGTTTCCAGGGCTGCACGGTCTATGACGACATTTCCAACAATTACCTTGCCTTCTTCGGATACGGATTCAAGGAGTTCGTTCTTGCTGTATCTTCTAGCAATGACCGGGCCGTATTCCCGGGTTCCCCAGTCCTGCTGACCGATATCCGAAATTCCGGTTATTATCTTATTTCCACTCTCTGAGTCTGATAACTGAACGACCCTTATATCCCAGGGATTGACAGTCTTTCCGTAAAGCCCCTGTGCTAGTAAAAAATAGGCTGCTAAGCTGAATAGCGCTATAAGAACGGCGGTAACCAGCAGATACCAGAGGGTTAATTTAGACTTGATTGTCAAAGATAATTTCATTATTCTTTCAAGCGATAGCCCACACCACGAATTGTCTCAATAAGGCTATCTTCGTTTTCCTTATCGATTTTCTGTCGCAATCGGCGGATATAAACATCTATCAGGTTAGACTCGCTCTCTAGCGAGAAATCCCAAACATGGTCTTCAAGCATTCTTCGGGTAACAACAATATTAGGATTACGCAGGAGATACTCCAGCAGGGAGTATTCCTTGCCCGTAAGCTTGATATCTTTATCCCCGCGCTTCACCTCCCTGGTCAATGTATCCATACTCAGCTCACCCACTTGCAGTACATGGGAACCATCGCTGATTTCCCTGCGTAGCAACGCCCTTAATCTTGCCAGCAACTCATCGAAGGCAAATGGCTTTACCAGATAATCGTCGGCACCGCTATCCAGACCCTTAATCCTATCGCTGACGGTGTCCCGGCTGGTGAGCATTATGATGCGTGATTTAATTTGTTTCCGGCGCAACTCCAGACAAACCTCTATGCCATCCTTTTTCGGCAGGATGATATCCAGAATTATCAGGTCATAGGGAACCATCTCCGCCATATCCCTACCTTCCTCACCGTCATAGGCGGCGTCAACTGCATAGCCGACCTCGGACAGTCCCCGCTGAATGATATCGGAAAGTTTCTGGTC
>CAYOKF010000216.1:0-3119 GCA_964404475.1 uncultured Dehalococcoidaceae bacterium
GGTTGACTTTCGTGTAGACTTGATTGGCATTTATCACCGATTGGGAAATTTCGGCAATGTCCGGCATCTCACTCTCCAGTGTGCCAATTCTGGATGTGGTTCTATTCAACTCAAATTCCAGGGTATCAAGGCTAACCCTGGTGCTACCCAGTTCCTGTTTAATATCGCTTTCCAGGTTGTCAATATCGAGAGTGGTCTGGTCTATTTTGCTGCCCAGTTCGTTGGTTTCTTTTACGGTTTCTAGTTGAAAGGCAGCCATTTCGTTGCTCACGGTATTGATCCGGATTGTCTGCTCTTGTTTGAAGTCTGCCAGTTGTTTCCCCAGGTAATCAATTTTCTGGCTGAGCGTGTATGAATAATAACCGGAGCCGCCACTGATGATGAGTAAAAAAGCCAGGATGCCGATGATTATTTTGTTGATCATTTTGTTTAGCTCCTTCTCCTTGGAAATATAAATGGTTACTTACTAGCCGGTCTCTGTCAGCTATTAGCGGAGACGCTTAATAATTTTATGCTATATGAAGTATTAAGAGATATCTTGTTGATATCAAGCTTTGGCCAACATCAGTGGGGGGAGGGTGACCTCATTACCAATCACAATGCCGCCAATTGCTTCCTTAGTTCGGAGAGCTGAATCAGGTGTGATTTTTCCTCAGCTATTATCCGGTCCATTGCCGGGTAGGCTTGCCGGGGCATAATGTCTTTCATCTGATAGTAGAAGAGTATGGAATCTTTTTCCGCGCTGATGCCTAACTCTATAGCTCTAAAGTCGCTGTCTGCCTGGGTTGCCATTTCGCCGGTAATCATATCATCGGTGAAAACAGCATTCTCAACCAGCGCTTGCAGGTACTCATTATACTCCCCGCCGGAAGGGTCTGAAATCTGGTAGCTATCAACCTCGGGGAGCATATCCTGAAAGATAGCGATATGCTCCCGCTCCATGCCAGCCAGATGCTGAAAAATATGGAGTGCCGCTTCATTATCAGCAGACTTGGCCATAATGTCATAAAAAGCGATCCCTCTTCGCTCGATATTGATGGCTATATTGACCAGTTCACTGCCTGAGAAAGATATGGACACCTTAACATCACCCCCTCTCTTGTATATACGAGCAAGTCCGGTTCCCGGAGTTTATATTTCAATCAGAATATTGTCTCCTTCGATTCTGACACGATATGTTTTGAGTTTACTTGGCGGCTTGAACACTTTGGAAATTGTTGAAATTAGCCCGGGACTTTTTAACCAGCGAATAACCCGGCCATCGGTAATATCAAATTGGGAGCCATGCCTCGGGCAGGTCACTATTGTGCCATACAGCTTGCCCTGAGCTAAATTGCCTCCGAGGTGAGGGCAACGACCATCAACTGCATAATAGCGCCCACCGGCCCTGGCCAGAAGGATTCCCCGCTCTTGCAGCCGGACTTCCTTCATAGTGCCGTCATTAAAATCACCGGTATGTCCTGCCGCCATAAAACGCGCCATTGGTCATGCTCCGTGTTGTATTGATATTTTTAGTTTCCTTCCTCTTCCGCTAGCAGTTCCTTGAATACCTCGGTATGATATATTTCATTATCCCTGATGCGCAGAAGGAGTTTCTTCAGATCAGGCTCTTTCTCTTCCCTGGCAGCACGGTCATAGGCTGCCGCCACCTCTGACTCAATCTTAATGTCAGCCTTGAGCATATCAACAGGCTCTCGGGACTGGTCAACTTCGATGTGCTCGATTCTAGGGTTACCGCCGCCATCAACCATTTCTTCGGCCAGCCAGCCCAGATGCTGCATCTCATTAATCGCCTGGTCCTGAAGCTGCTCTTTAGCCTCTTCGTTTGGTGTCAGGTAAGAGTGTAACAGGTACTGGAGGATAACCGTGTACTCATGTTCGATGCCCCAGTCAAGCAGCCGGGTGGTCTTATCCTGGTGATCACCACGCACGTCCTGCGCGCCCTCTCTATTTGCCTTTTCCACGAAATGCCGGAAATTATCGTGGTGCGCTTTTTCATCGGACTGGATGCGCCGTAGCAGCCGCTTTATTTTGGGGTCATCAATAAGGCGGATATGCTCCTCATACTGGGCAATCGCGCCTTCTTCCAGGGATACATCATTTTCCATCCAGTCAGTAATAAGTGCGCCTCCCATGCGTATGGTGCCTCTTTCCAGACTGGGAGTACCGCCAAGCTCGACAATGGTTTCAGCCAGCCAGTCCAGATGGCGCATTTCGTCCCGGGCAATGGCTTCAATCTCGCATGACATTTCACCTTCACCCATACCGTAAGCATGGTTCAGATATTGAATAATAGCGCCGTGTTCATCCTCCAGATCCTTGTTGAGCAGGTCTATCATCTCTTTATTTTCCATAGCTACCTCCTCAATTTACCTTTCTGTTTAATAGCGGCATATTTTAATATTCCAGAAGTCTTTTCAATCCCTTGATTGATTTACATGACATCCTTTTCGCTTTCTTCAATGGCACGTTTTAGTTCAGCGGTAAGCAGCGGTGGCAAACCTTCAACATCTACCCGTAGAAACCCTCTGACAATGGTCGCGGTGGCTTCGTCACGGGTTAAGCCGCGCGCCATCAGGTATTCCACTTCTTCCTCGGCAATCTTGCCTACTGCTGCCTCATGGGAAAGGTCAATGCCGGCCAGATTTCCTTTGAGTTCGGGGATGGCGTGGATAATACCATTGCCTTTGAGAATCAGCCCACGGCATTCCAGGTGACCCTTTACCTCCGGTGCGTTGCCTTCTATATAGCCACGGGCGATAATGTTGCCGCCGGTAGTTATGGCACGGGAGACGATCTCTGTCCTGGCTCCCTGGGCATTGAGCAGTGCTCGTGAACCTACATCCAGTGAAGACCCTTTATCTGCCAGCAGGATACTATTATACCTGACCGTGGCATTCTCACCAATACACTGAGCGGAAGGATACATCTGTAGTGAATGTACCGGTTTCATCAGCAGGTAATTGCTCAGGAATAAGCCGTTATCTTCAATGATAACACCGGTGCGGGGACGCACCGCTATTTCCGGGTTCCAGTTGTGTATCATGGTAAATGTAATCTTGGCCCCCTTTTTTATGAAGAACTCGGAAACCCCCAGGTGCAGTCCCGGTTCATCTTTA
>CAYOKF010000217.1:0-3106 GCA_964404475.1 uncultured Dehalococcoidaceae bacterium
CTGAACTACTTCGCTAATGAAATCATCGGGCGCACCATCAAGAGCATGGTCTCTCCACTGAAAGGGGTCAGTGAAATAAATAATTTAAAGCTGAATATCGTCAGATAAGTGCCGGCTCGGAATCCTCATACCGAGGTCTGGCAGAGCTTTACTTCACCCCAGATGCCGATGTTTTCATTCTTAATGATTACCACACCGTTGATGCCCTTAATACCCCTGGCAAACTCAATTCCCAGGTTAATGTCATCAGGTTTCTTAATCAGGTTACCGATAGCTGTAGCTGCGGCGTCAGCCATTATGGCTGATGGTGAAACCACGATAACCGCATCAGCCTGCCCAAAGCTCAGAGAATGTCCCACAGTTCCCGATGAAGTGCAGATGCCCAGGGGTGTCTCCTGTCCGCTTATTTCCAGTCCGATTTTACCGCTCAGTGGCGATTTGCCGGCGTAGATTCCTACTATTCGTTTCTTCAGGCTCCTCAAAAAAATATCCCCGCCGTTTTCCACAATTATCTCGGGTGAGCGACAGAGCAGTTCCTTGCCAACGAATTCGGCAACCGCTCCGGCAACTGCCGCCATGGGCCCGACGCCGACTTTCTCCGCGGCCAGTGCCATCTGGCAGACAATCTCCGGGGCATCATCACTAATTGACAATGGCTCAAGAGAGGTCAGAAACGCGGGAGTTCTTTCGACATAGTCTTCGAGTATCTGGCGGTATTTCAAGACTAAGCGGCGGGCTTGCCGATGCAGATTGGCTGCGGCGCGGATATACAGGTCAGTTTCCTGCACAGTTACGCCGAAGGCGGTTAAATCTTCGCCTTCAACCCAGTGTCGATAGGTCCGCGGTTGCATACATCAGAAGTGCACTTCCATGGCTCTTGGCGGACAGGATGTGATACAGAGTCCACAGGCAATGCATTTGTCATTATGAAAGATTACTCGTCTACTCGCTGGGTCCAGCTCAAAGGCGCCAGCCGGGCAAATGGTGATACAGGCTCCGCAGTGAGTGCACCTTTCTTCATTACGGGTAACGTCCTGGCTCAGCGACTGTATTTTTACGCCGGTTTTGATCAGAAAGCGAATACCCCGGTCATATTCCTTCTGGTCTCCGGTCAGTTCCAACACCAGCAGACCTTCTTCCTCAGGGGTCACGGAAGCCTTGAGAATGTTAAACTCCAAGTCGTAATCTTTAACCAGCCGGTAGATTATAGGGCGGTCAACCAGGCGTTTCGGGAAGCGCAGGACTATTTTTTTGGAAACTGCCATTACCACTACCTCTTTATCCTGATAGCAGGTTTTAATACTCTATCGGGCGCTCCTTGAGTGTTTTAACGGTCACGCCGGAATCCACACCGGGTAAGGGGGCCACTGGCTCGGTTAACAAGAATTTACCGGATTTTATCCACTCTTTCAGTTCGTCAGCAATCTCGACTGCCCTTGAATAGCTGGAAAGCGAGGCAGTTGGTACTTCTTTTCCCTTAATTTTAACCTTGCCACTCTTGAGCTGGGCATAGCTGACTTCACCGAGTATTTCCGTATTACATTTAGGATAAGCGTCAGCATAGTCGATAACTGCGGAAAATATTTCGGCATCGGTTACCGTGGTATGCGCCAGAATATCCTCGGAAAGTATCGGAATCGGAACACCGATGCCTACTGTCAGGGTGCAACCGTAGCCTAACATGCTGGTTCCTACCAGCCAGCGCGGACTCATCTGCTTTAAATCACCGATTACCGCCAGTGTTCCCGCACCTCTTTTCGGCACACCTTTATCAGTGCGGGGTACGTCAGGGTTATGCTGGGTTCCCTGCCAGGCAACGAAGCCGGTACCACCGCCCAGGAATATCCTGGAGCCGATACCGATTGTTTGATAATACGGATCATTCAGTAGCGGGGAAAGCTGGCCCGATGTCGAATAATTAATATTACCCAGGTTCGGCTTTAACACCCCCATATAGGTATAAATTGTTTTATTTGACGTGTTAGCGGCCACATTATAATTCTGATAAGCGTTCCTGATGTTGAAAAGAACCGCTTCGTTGAGGTCTTTGATATTAATCCACGTTTCCAGCCGTCGCCTCGGGTAGCAGTCCGTGCCGTAGGCATTGGCTACCAGCCGGATATCCTTGCCGGCTACCAGTTCTTCAATAACATGTCCCCCGCCGTAGTTGAATTCACCGGGGTGTACGCGGTTCCGGGGATCATCATCGGGGAGGGCATTGGCGCCGAGAAACAGGTCTATGGCAGCCAGCGCCGGGTATACCAGGACGTCATTGAGGTAAACCCTTCCGCCACCAAGCTTAATACGTGGCTTGCTGTGGCCAATATTAAAGTAGGCTCCGGAAGAACACATCGGGCCGAAGGTGCCGGTAGTAACCACATCCACTTCCTGGGCCGCCGTTTTTATGCCTTTCTCTTTAGCAATGTCGATAATTTCTTCAGCAGTGACGACAACAGCTTTCCCGGACCTTATCTTTTCGTTAATCTCAGCAATTGTCTTGGACATATCGCTTCAATGATAGTATTTTGATGCAGGTAATGTCAATTTAGGCTAACCGGTCAAGAAGAAATCTCAGAACCGGTATCAAGGGTAGGTCTGGCGGCCCGGTCAAGTTGAAGCACCGTCATCGTATAAGATATAATCAAAATGTTACGCCCTGTTTCAACGGAGGTAATTTTGCTCAAGAGTCATAGTTGTGGCGAATTGCGCAAGGAGCATATCGGAGACAAGGTAACCCTGGCGGGTTGGGTGAACCGCCGCCGTGACCACGGCGGACTTATTTTTATTGACCTCAGGGACAGGGATGGGGTAACTCAAGTGGTGTTTAATCCGGAGATAGACAAAGGGTGTCACCAGATTGCCGATGAACTGCGCAGCGAGTATGCAGTCAGGGTTGGCGGTGAAGTTACCCTCCGCCCTCCGGGAACTGATAACGCCAGTTTGCCAACTGGCTCTATCGAGGTTATTGCCCATGATGTTGAAATACTAAATTCCGCCCGGACGCCTCCCTTTTACATCAACGAGGATATTGATGTGGATGAAAATCTACGCTTGAAGTATCGCTATCTTGACCTGAGGCGCAACCGCCTGAAAGAAAACCTGTTGC
>CAYOKF010000218.1:0-3095 GCA_964404475.1 uncultured Dehalococcoidaceae bacterium
CGGTATGAGATTTGACGATCGAGCTACCGGTATGGTGAGCTCTTTTGCGCCTAAGGCTAAAGTCATTCATGTCGATATCGATCCTGCGGAAATAGGAAAGAATGTCAGGGTTGACGTGCCCATAGTCGGAGATGTTAAGAATGTCCTTACCGCTCTTAATAAAAATATTGTTCAAAACAATCATATCGACTGGATAGAGCAGGTTGAGCAGTGGCGCTTTGAGCATCCGGCCCTGGAGATCAGGGACTGCACGGAGCTTCTGCCTCAATATGTCGTTCGCCAGATTTACGAGGCAACCAATGGCGATGCTATTGTGGTGACCGGAGTCGGGCAAAACCAGATGTGGGCTGCCCAGTACTTCTATTACGATAAGCCTAATAGCCTGGTTTCCTCAGGAGGTCTGGGTACTATGGGATTTGAAATCCCCGGAGCCATCGGAGCTAAAGTGGGTTGTCCTAATGCAACAGTCTGGTGTATTGCCGGTGACGGCGGATTTCAAATGACCATGCAGGAGCTGGCTACTATAGTCCAGGAAAACCTTGATATCAAGATAGCCATTATTAACAACGGTTATCTCGGTATGGTCAGACAGTGGCAGGAGCTGTTTTATGATCGCCGATACGTCGGGACTCCGCTTTACAGCCCGGATTACGTTAAGATTGCCGAGGCCTATGGCATTCCGGCAATGCGCGTGAGCGATAAACTCGAGGTGCCCGCAGCTATAGATAAAGCGATGTCAACTCCGGGAGCTTTCTTGATCGAGTTCGTCGTGGAGCCGGAAGAGAACGTCTATCCTATGGTGCCTCCGGGAGCGAGCCTGGCAGAGGTCCTCGAGTTGCCCAAAGCTCCTACTATAATTCCTCGTAAATAATGGTATTTTAGAATAGAATTACGCGGATTCTCTTTCTTCTACCAGCGTATTTACTACCGACGGATCGGCCAGCGTGGTGGTATCTCCCAGTTCATCGATATTTCCTGCGGCGATCTTGGTCAGTATACGGCGCATGATCTTACCGCTTCTGGTCTTGGGCAGGGCATCGGCAAACTGAATCCTGTCCGGCGTGGCTATGGGGCCGATCTCTCTTCTAACGTGAACTATCAGTTCCTTCTTGAGATCGTCGGACTTCTCTACATTAGCATTCAGGGTAACGTAGGCATATATACCCTGTCCCTTGATATCATGGGGCATACCGACTACGGCAGCCTCGGCCACCTTGCTGTGTGATACCAGTGCGCTTTCCACCTCGGCGGTTCCGATTCGATGGCCTGAGACGTTGATAACGTCGTCGATGCGTCCCATCAGCCAGTAGTAGCCGTCCTCGTCTATTCTGGCCCCGTCTCCTGTGGTATAAACGCCGGGGAACTGAAGGAAGTAGGTGTTTTTGAATCTCTGGGGGTCGCCGTAGACGCGGCGCATCAGACCCGGCCAGGGCCGTTTAATTGTCAGGTAGCCGCCCTCGTTGACATTGGCCGGCGAGCCGTTATCCCTGAGTATTTCCAGTTCGACTCCGGGCATTGGCATGGCTGCCGATCCCGGTTTCATGGGGGTAACTGCAGCCAGTGGGGAGATCAGAGCGGCTCCGGTTTCGGTTTGCCAGTAGGTATCTACGATGGGGCATTTGCCCTTACCGATGGTATTGTAATACCACATCCAGGCTTCGGGGTTGATAGGCTCACCCACCGAGCCCAGGATGCGGATTGAGCTCAGATCGTGTTTTTCGGGCCATTCATCACCTTCCCTCATGATTGCCCGCAGTGCTGTGGGGGCGGTGTAGAAGATGTTGACGCTGTATTTCTCCACTATCTCCCAGAACCTGTCGGGGTGGGGATAGGTAGGGACGCCTTCGAACAGCAGGCTGGTGGTGCCGTTGGCCAGCGGGCCATAGACTATATAGCTGTGACCGGTGACCCAGCCGATATCTGCGGTGCACCAGTAGGTGTCTTCCTCTTTGATGTCGAAGACCATTTTAAATGTGAGGTAGCAATAGAGGAGGTAGCCTGCCTGGGTGTGGAGCACCCCTTTAGGCTTACCGGTGCTGCCGCTGGTGTACAGGATGAAAAGGGGGTCCTCGGCATCCATTACCTCGGGTTCGCAGTGAGGTTTTATGTCCTCGCAATTCATCTCATCATTCCAGCAGCAATCGCGCCCTTCCTCCAGGGGAATATCGATATTAGCCCTGCTGACCACTATCACATGATTCACGTCGGGGCATTCCTCGAGGGCATGGTCGACATTATCCTTGCTTCTGATGATCTTGCCGCCCCGGTAGTATCCGTCGGCGCAGATGACCACGTTGCTGCCGCAGTCCAGTATGCGGTCTCTGAGGGCGTCGGCGCTGAAGCCTCCGAAGACTACGCTGTGGATGGCACCGATTCTGGCGCAGGCCAGCATGGCGATGGGCAGTTCCAGTACCATGGGCAGATAGATAGTCACCCGGTCGCCCTTCTTGACGCCGTGTTTCTTCAGCACATTGGCGAACTTGCAGACTTCGTAGTACAGTTCCTGGTAGGTGAGGGTCTTGCTGTCGCCGATGTCGCCCTCCCAGACCAGGGCTGCCTTGTTTTTGCGCCAGGAATTGAGATGTCTGTCCAGGCAATTATAGGTGACGTTCAATTTGCCTCCGACGAACCATTCGTGTTTGGCTTCCTTGAAGTCTGTGACCAGTACCTTGTCCCATTTCTTATACCAGTCGAGCTGTTGGGCCATCTCGCTCCAGAATCCATCGGGGTCATCCAGTGACCTTTGATAGATATCCTTATATTCTTTGAGACTCTTGATATTGGCCTTTTTAGTTAATTCTTTAGGAGGATAAAAGATCCTTTCCTCTGTCATTGTTGATGATATTGTTTTTTCCCAGGTTTTAATATTATCGTGTATTACTGTCATAACCAGGAAACTCCTTTCCCAGCATTGTTAATAAGCGAACTATGTAACTAAGCTGAATATATTTTATTTTAATATCTATTTAAAAATAGCATTATTAAAATAAATGTAGTAAAAGCTTGGAAGAAATCAGATAATGCGATAATTAACTTCCTATTCCAACGATCCACATAAACTCCAATAAAAGGGCCTAAAATCCATTGAGGAAGGA